>JAKSRV010000042.1 GCA_024403435.1 Lachnospiraceae bacterium | reverse complement strand
TGGAAAATCCGTTCTCTTCACCGTATACTGCCATTCCGGCACGTCTGGTTCCGAGGTGTGAATGATAGTCGGTTCCGAAGAACAAATCAAAAGTACAGCTTTCTTTAGACGCTACGCCAAAAAAACCACCCATTTTACTTAGTCTCCCTTAGTTAAAATTAGTTTCTGAAAAACAAAACGCAAAAATATTTTATCACTATAAATATACCAGTTCAATATTATTTAAAACATAGAAAATGGCGTATTGCTTTATTTTTTTATGCAAAAAGCAACGCGCCACTATTGTTTCTATTTCATATTTGCAACCAAGATTGCATTAACCTTTTCATAATTTTCCGGTTTATGCGGAAATGTACAATCCATACAGCTCTTGATCTGCTTGCCTCCACTCTCAATCATCTCATAATTTCCTGGGCAGTTCTTAATATTGTACAGCGGACAATAACAGAACAGACAATTAATATTCTCGATATTTTCATGACAGGGATAATATTTGCAGTCTCTGTTTTCAAAATAACAGTATGAATTCTCCATTATACTTCCTTTTTGGCCTCTCCAACGATATTTCTTGCCCAGATTCCCGAATGAACAATCACTCCGCCGATAATGCACTTAATGATTTCCAGCGACTGAACAATTGCCACCATTTTAACTATACCAACATTCGTAAATCTGCTTAATATCAAAGCAGTAGGTACAGATATCAGCCACACAAAGCAGCTGTCAAAAAGCATGGTAAGCCAAGTTTTTCCGCCTGCTCTGATAGTAAAATATGAAGCATGGGTAAAAGCAAAAAACGGCATCATAACCGCATACACTATGATAAACTTTGTCGCAAGATCCTTCACAGAATCCGATACCTTATAAAGCTTCGGGAATGCCGGGCTGATTGCAAACATAAGTATTCCGAATACCACTCCGCATGCGACTGTAAACGCTATAAGCTTTCTAGCATCGCCCTTAGCCTGTTCAATCTCTCCTCTTCCGAGCTTCTGGCCGATAAGGATACCTACCGCCTCTCCCATTGCAAGAAAAGCAACACCCATCAGGCTCCAAAGTGTATTTTCAATATTAAGTGATGCCACTGCATCAAGACTTCTGTAGGAATAGCTTTGGTTCATAAATGTCATTCCCAATGACCACAGAGTCTCATTTGCCATTAGCGGCAGAGAGTTAACTATAAATTTACCGATAAGTCTGCCCGGCACCACAAAATGTCTGAAAGCGCCGATAATGAACGGATGCTGCTTACTGTGTGTGGTGGTATAGATCACCAAAACACCCAATTCGACAAATCTGGAAGCTACAGTAGCAATAGCGGCTCCTCTCGCGCCCAATGCCGGCATGCCGAGTAAACCGTATATCAACACCAGATTTCCGATAAAATTAACTGCAATTGCGATTACTGATGCAATCATAGGAACCTTGGTCTGACCTATATCTCTCAAGGTACCCGCATACGCCTGATTTATTCCGTTGGGGATGAGACCTATCAGCATTATCTGCATATACTGAAGACCTATCTTCAGGGTCTCGGCAGCATCTTCAGGCTTACCTTCACCCTTTAGGAACAGTGATATCAGTGTAGAAGAAAATACCAAGAGTATACCAATGCAGATAGCCGTCATTATCGCGTTGGCTATCAGCTTAAATCTAAAGGTATATCTTACACCTTCGGTGTCACCCATTCCGTAATACTGCGCGGTAAAAATACCAACACCTGCGGTTGCACCGAATATTACCAGGTAGTAGACAAACATCAGCTGATTGGCAATCGCAACACCGCTGATGGCATTCTCACCCAATCGTCCGATCATCAGGTTATCCAACATGCTTACAAAGTTGGATATACCGTTCTGAATCATAATAGGAACAGCTATAGCCAGCGCCATTTTATAAAACGCTCTGCTTCCTATTAACTTATATTTTGTTTTCATATAAACCTCTAATCCAATTTAACCTGCGCCTGCGAGCACAGCAGTTAAACCTTCCGACTCTTGGCTTAAGACATGCTCTTAAGCTGCTCAAAAAGCGCTAAATCGGACTGCTTTACTACTATATTGGAGGTAATAGGCGACTCACCGGGACGGGTGATGGTAACCTCAATTACAGTTCCCTCCTCAACAGGACGTGAAAATACAGTTCTGAAGAATGCCACAAACTTAGGATGTGAATTCTCAAACTCAGTCAACATCTTCTTCATCTTAAACATATTAGCAGGATTAAATGCCATAATAATTTCCTCTTTTCTTAAAATAAACGGAACTTCTTATAATCTTAAGTTCTTATTATAATCTGTGGAACTCGGGATTTCTCTTTTCGAATATGCTGTAATACTTAAATCCCGCTTCCTTTAACACCTCACAAGCCTTTTCGAAATGAAGACCTACGCCCGAAGGAGCATGTGCATCAGAACCGATAGTGATTATCTCTCCACCCAGCTCTCTGTAACGCTTAAGGATACTCATGCAGGGATTGAACTCCTTCATACCCTTGGTCATGCCTTTTGTGTTGAGCTCAATACCCTTTTCCTTATCAAGAAGAGTCTTGAGGATTTCATCAAAAAGCTCCGCATGTCTTGCATAATCATAAGTACCGTTTTTATTGCAGTAACGAACCACATAATCAAGGTGTCCGTACACATCAAAATTGGAATGCTTCTTTATATTGATAAGCTCATTCTCAAAATACTCATGATATGCGTCTTCGGGATCTCTTCCCTCAAAATACTCGGGATAATAAGGATCCATCCCTCTGACGATATGAGTCGAACCAATGATAAAATCAAACTCGTGAGATTTTGCAAATACCGCATCTTTTCTCACACACGACTCCTGAAAGCCGATTTCCACACCAAAAAGAATTCTAATTCTATCCGCATACTTTTCCTTATACTGAAGTAGTTCATACAGATATGAATCTGTGTTGAGTTCCCATGCCTCGGTAGGAAAATCCGGCAGCTCGGGCATATCAAAATCATTGTGCTCGGTAAAACACATGGTATTGAGTCCCGCATCTATTCCCGCCAGAATCATATCCTCCATTGAAGCCTCTGAATCTGCCGAAAAGTGTGTATGCAAATGACAATCCGCTAAAATAGCCATATTTTACCTCTCCTCAAAAAAAAACAATACTATCTTCCCACAATGGTTCCGCCGCCGAGAACATGCTCCCCGTCATAAAAAACCATCGCCTGTCCCGGTGTCGCCGCACGTACCGGCTTGTCAAATCGGCAAATAACTTTGCCATCTTCAAGAGCCTCAATGCTTCCGTACTCGCCACCGTGATTGTATCTGATTTTAGCCTTTACTCTTAAGCTTTCGCCCTCTTTAAGTTCGGCAACAGACATCAGATTCACATTTTCACATACTACCTCTGTAGTAAATATATCTTCATTCTCACCGATAACCACTTCATTGGTCTCAGGTCTGATATCCGTGACAAATACTCTGTGACCCGCCGCAATCTCAAGACCTCTTCTCTGACCGATAGTATAATGAGTGATTCCTTTATGCTTTCCGAGAATCTTACCGTCCTTGTCGACAAAATAACCCGGAGGCGGCACTCTGCCCGGAGCCTCCTTGCTGATAAAGCCTGCATAATCATCGTCCGTAACAAAGCATATATCCTGAGAATCAGGTTTGTGAGCCACCATTAGCCCGGCTTCTTCAGCCATTGCTCTAATCTCATCCTTAGTATATTCGCCCACAGGGAAAATCGTCCTCTCGAGCTGTTCCTGAGTCAGATTATACAGCGCATAAGTCTGGTCCTTAGCAGCGGTAACAGAATTTCTGACTGCCAATCTTCCGTTGGCAAGTCGCTCAATTCTCGCATAATGACCTGTTGCGATGTAGTCCGCGCCTATTTCCATGCTTCTGCGTAGCAATGCTTCCCACTTTACATATCTATTGCAGGCAATGCACGGATTGGGTGTTCTGCCCGCCAGATATTCCTCTGTGAAATAGTCGATAACCTCTTTTTGGAATTCCGCCTTAAAATTCATTACATAATAAGGAATATCCAACTGGTTGGCGACTCTTCTGGCATCATCCACAGCAGAGATACCACAGCAACCACCCTCATGAGGAGCGGCCGAGTCCTGCCATATCTGCATGGTAACACCTATTACATTGTAGCCCTGCTTTTTTAAGAGCATCGCGGCCACCGAAGAATCCACTCCTCCGGACATGCCGACCACTACTGTTTTCTTGTCCATATAATCTCCTGCAGTTCTTTACCACTGCATTCCGCGAATCATATCTACCTGCTGTGAAATAATATCAGCCACTCTGTCAATCTCACCCATTGTGTTTTTATCCGACAGACTGATTCTGATAGCTCCGTTTTTTCTGGCTTCATTTACATTGATAGCCTTCAAAACATGCGAACGGTCCTGATTTCCCGATGCACTCACAGCGCCGGTAGACACACATATTCCCTGCATATCCAATCGTACCTGAAGAGCCTGCGCATCTACGCCGCTGAACGATACATTGATATTGTTGGGAAGTCTGTTTTTACGGCTTCCGTTTAATGTTGTTCCGGGAACTCTGTCTTTAATCTCATTAAGAAGCATATCTCTGAGTGTTTCAATATGCTTGCTTCTCATATCGAGATTGCGACCTGCTATCTCTGCCGCAGCGCCCATGCCTACAATGCCCGGTACATTTTCGGTACCTGCACGCATACCACCTTGCTGCGCACCGCCGTATATATAAGGTCTGATATCTATACCGTTTCTGATATACAAAAATCCTACACCCTTGGGTCCGCCGAATTTATGTGCACTCGCACTCAGCAAATCCACATCCAGCTCACGCACATCAAGAGGAATATTACCCACACACTGAACCGCGTCGGTATGAACCAGACTTCCGTTTTCATGTGCTATCGCCGCAATCTGAGCTATAGGCTCTATTGTTCCTATTTCATTATTTGCCATCATTACGGATACAATATCCGTCTCCGGCTTGAGCGCCTTTTTGAGCTTATCAATATCTACCAGACCATCTCGCATTACGGGAAGATATGTAACCTCACAGCCCATTCTTTCCAATGCCTTGCAGGTATTGAGCACCGCCTGATGCTCTATCTGAGTAGTAATAATATGCGGTCTGTGCTTTACTCCCAGCACCGCGCCCATAAGTGCCCAGTTGTCAGACTCTGTTCCGCCCGATGTAAAATATATCTCATTGGGTCTGGAACCTATCAATCTGGCAATCTGTTCCTTGGCCAGCGCAATGGCATGTCTGACATCATTGCCCATTCCGTACAAGCTGCTGGGATTGCCAAAATTCTCAGTAAAATAAGGCAACATCGCCCTCACCACTTCGGGGTCGGTCATCGTTGTCGCCGCATTATCCAAATAAATCATTGAGCATTCCTTCCAAATTACTTCAAGAAGCCGTTGATAATCTGTTCCTCTGCTTCTGCCTCGGTAAGTCCGAGAGACATCAGTTTAATCAACTGCTCACCGGCAATCTTTCCGATTGCAGCTTCATGAATAAGCGCTGCATCCACATTTTTTGCATCAAGCTTGGGAACTGCCACAACATGAGCCTTGTCCATGATAATAGCGTCACACTCGGCATGTCCCGAGCACTTGTTGTTACCTACGATACTTGCCTCAAATATCTGTTCCGATGAATCCTTGGCAACAGATCTTGATATAACGTCTGTGCTGGAATCCTCACCGTTAAGCTGAACCTCGTACACACTTGTAGCGGTCTGCTCGCCGTGAGTCATCAGCCTCTCATGAACAACAAGAGTAGCGCGTGCTTTAAGCTCGGCTTTTGTGGTTCTGACTGTGCTGTCCACACCCTTTATCTGAACCATCTCCATATCAACATAGCTTCCTTCTTCCTGATACACTTCTGTAACGGGATTGAGGATTCTCTTTGCGCGTCCGTCACCCTCGCCATAGTGCTTTTCAACATAACGAAGCTTTGAATTTTTACCTACAAAAAATCTATGTACACCATCATGCTGAGAGTCCTGTGTTCCGCAGTTATGAATACCGCATCCGGCAACTATTGTGACATCACAATCCTCTCCGACATAAAAATCATTGTATACGGTTTCCTTGATACCGCTCTCGCTTAAGACAACAGGAATATGAACGCTCTCGTTCTTGGTTCCGTCCTTGATTTTAATATCAATACCACTCTTGTCGGTCTTGCTGACGATATCAATATTGGCTGTAGTATTTCTGGCCGCACTCTTGCCGTTGGCACGAATGTTGTACGCTCCCTCAGGCATGGTATGAAGATCGGCAACCTCTTCTATCAACTGCTTCTGAATCTGATCCATCTGTTCCATTTTACTTGCCCTCCGGAATTAATCTGTTGCAAGCGCTTCCCGCATAAGGTGAGCCGATAATCTCAGGAAGAATCTCTTCCTTGCCGCCCTGCTTTTTCACCTTGCCATCCTCAATAATAACAATTTCATCTGCTATCTCGAGTATTCTCTCCTGATGTGAAATGATCAGAATTGTACCGTTGATACTGGTTCTGATATTCTCAAAAACCTTAATCAGATTCTGGAAGCTCCACAAATCGATACCGGCTTCAGGCTCATCAAAAATAGCAAACTTGGTTCCTCTTGCAAGAACAGTCGCAATCTCTATGCGCTTCAATTCTCCGCCGGAAAGCGAAGCATTAACCTCACGATTGATGTAATCTCTCGCGCAAAGACCTACCTTAGAAAGATACTCGCAGGCATCTGCAACCGAAAGCTTCTCACCCTTTGCCAATCGAAGTAAATCAATTACTTTGATTCCTTTAAAATGAACCGGCTGCTGAAATGCATAGCTGATTCCCTTTTGGGCTCTGTCGGTGATTCCGAGCTCGGTAATATCCTCGCCGTCAAATACGATGTTTCCTGATGTCAAAGGATTAATGCCCATGATTATCTTAGCCAGGGTTGATTTTCCTCCGCCGTTGGGACCGGTGATAACCACAAACTTAGCATCCGGAATTGACAAGCTTAATCCATCGATAATATTTTTATCCGCACCGTTATCTTCGACGGTGTATTTTAAGTTGTTAAGCTCTAACATATGACTCCTTTTTATATATGCAGCCACTCATACAAACCCTCGGTATGACCCGCTATTTTTGTTTAAGGGCGCAAAAAATACACGTATTATCACAAACGTACATAATAGGATAACATATGCGCTCTGATGTTTTCAATCAAATTAATACAAAAAGGGCCCATTTTATTGACCAACATCATCAATAAAATGAACCCTTGTAACTCATATAGACTACTTATACAAATAACCTATACAAATATCATTTTAACTTCTTTTATTACAAACTTAATTGCCCGCGCTCTGAACAAAATAAACTTCTTCATCTTCAAAGCTTATAACGAGGCACAATCTGGGATAATCCTCACCGTCAATATAGAGATCGTAGGTAAATGCATAAGCATATGTACCGTCCTCGAAATCTATAGCAATATTGGTAAACATCTCTGTAGAATAGAGGCTGTAGGTGAAGCGTAAATAATTGCCTTTACCATCATTATAGCTGCCCTCATCACCTGATGAGAACATTATCCAACATGCATCGAGTCTGTCTACCTCATCACGATAATCGTACATATAGATGTTATTTGAATCATGAACTTCCACTGCATCCCATGCGAACTCACGAAGTACTCCGCCGTCGGAATTGGTCATAGACAGACTTCCCAATGCAGAATATCTGGATTCGCCACCAAATCCTGCGGGAACCCAGCCTTCAGGATAATCATCCGTATACTCACCCGAACCATAATATTCATTCATGCTTGAATATCTCTTGTAGTTCTCATAAGAAGCGCTCAGCTCTTTTGCTGATACATCCGCTCCGATGCTGACAAAATCCCATGACTGATATGCATAACGATAACTGCCTGAAATCTTTGATTTAAAATATTCGTCTTCAGCCTTATAAAAGTCATCCTCTGAAATCACATTATCATAACGTCCGTAATATACATCCGCAGACGGATTGTTGTAATCGCGTGTAGCATATCCGATTTTTTCTATTACAAGCTTATTGTCTTCAAAGGTCATGATAAATTTGCGGTCCTGACCGGCTGTGTAACCATACATCAAGCTATCCTGCATGTAATAAGCTATAGGTTCACCATCGGCACTTGCTGTAGCATACTGTATGATACCGCTGACCAAAAGATCGGGCATAGACTCTGAGCTGTCAAACTCTATATCGAACTCATTCAAACCGGTCCCCGCATTATCCACTTCATATATCTTGAAATCAACATCAATAGCAGCCGCATTTACGCTCTGTGCCGCAACCACTTCAAGACGACCGTCGCAATCAAGATCGGTAATTGCTGCGCTTCTGAAGTAATTGACATCCTCCTTGGGAAGCCAATCATTCTTTTTGTCGGCAATCAGAGCAATCTGATCATCGATACTCATTTCAACCACAATGTCTGCATCGTCCTCTTCATCATTGTCCGAATCGCTATCTGCATCTTTGTCTTCATCGGCATCGTCTTCATCTTCTTCATCCTCTTCTTGGAGGACCACTTCATGATCTCCGGTCAAATCTGCAAAACTACAGCCTGATATCAACACCGCGCATCCCATCATACCTGATAACAGCATAGCAACAATTCTTTTTTTCATTTCACACCCTCACCTCATATTTCACTGTATATAACACTTCAATCACAGCTTAATCTATCTCATCAATTATAATACTTTAATTTCAATTATTACCACAACATTTATTAAAAAAATGAGCACCTACCGTCTCCGGCAGGTGCTCTGCAACTGTGACTGCATTGCAGTCATACAGACTTTAATTATCAATTATTCAAACTTAGGAATAACTATTCCGTCAGCACTGTTTACGAGACTACTGCTTCCGCCACCAATGTTTCCTACGAAATACTGATACTGCTTAAGCACATCATCCTTCTGCATATCAGAAATAGCATTTTCGACATCCAGGGAGAATATGTCGCTGTCTTTGCCAATATATCCGAAATCATCACCCTTATTAAAGGTAAGAGCAATGTCCTCCAACGCTGCATTGTTCTGACGCGCCTTCGGCAGACTGACATCTTCGAGAGAAGAAGCACTCGCAGGCATCTGCTTCTCAGCTTCAATACGCTGAGCATCCTGCTTCGCTACATCTTCCACACTGACAACAGGTATAGTAGGGACTCTGTAATTGTTAAGAATACTTGAATAATCGTTAATACTATTGATTCCCATCCTATCACCTCCTTGTCATATTCAAAACGGATGCGGACCTTACGGTAAATTCCGTTTCACCGCTGTCTGTATATTATATATATCGGACAACACGGTAATTTAATAACTATATTTTATAATTTATATCACTTTATTTCATAAAATCAAGACTAATTCTGCTTAAGCATAGACTTGAGCTCATCCATAAATGTATTTACATCCTTGAACTCACGATATACTGATGCAAATCTTACGTATGCTACAGCATCAAGATCCTTGAGCTTGTTCATTACAAGTTCACCAATCTTATCACTGGGAATCTCCTTCTCCTCAAGCTGAGAAATATCATTCTCAACCTCATCAACAAGACCGGTAATCTGAGCAAGACTTACAGGACGCTTGTGGCATGCTCTGAGTACACCTGACTCAATCTTCTGTCTGTCATAAGCTTCACGGTTGTTATCCTTCTTGATAATGATAAGAGGAATGGTCTCAACCTTCTCATAGGTGGTAAAACGCTTGTTGCAGTCATCGCAAATACGACGTCTGCGAATAGATGCATTATCATCTGCAGGTCTGGAATCAATTACTCGAGTATTGTCATTACTACAATAAGGACACTTCATAGTCTCTCTCCATTTTATCGGTCTTCGCCGTTATTGTTCGCAGGCATCGGCAGACTCCTATTCGGTGTCTCAATACAATATATGTACACGCAACATACCTACGGTATCTTATATTGTAATATACCTTATAATATTATGTCAACTTATATGTGTCCCAGTTTTCCGGTGCTTTTTCAAATTCATCATGCATCTCAAACAGTTTATCGTTCATCCATGCCACAGCGTCCTCTACACCGTCTCTGTCAAATGAAAACTCTTTACTCTGCTTCTTTTCAGCCGGTGTAGTTATAAAATTAAAGGGTTCGGGCCAAATGGTGCAAAGAAGCATCTTTTCAGTCTGCTCTTCTCCGCTGTCCGATACTATCTTTTTTTCAAATTTCTCAAGGCGATATCTCATACCTTCCGTTGAACCGGTAAATTCGGTCTTTTTAAGATATTCCATAGAAAGTATTTCTTCGAGTTTTACCATATATACCTCTCTGCCGCCCACAATATATATCCGGGCTGTCCTCATCCCAAACACGTAATATTTAGGATATGAGAAAAACAAGGGGCTTACCATATCGGCGAGCCCCTTAGATAACATATTAAGATTTACAAGCTATTAATTATCGCTCTTTCTTGAAAGGAAGCTGGGAATCTCAAGCTTGGTCTGTGCAACGTTGGTACGGATAGCTGAAGGCTGTACCTGCTGTACTCTGGGCTGAACAGGCTGCATAGCTGCAGTGTTCTGGGATACAGGCTGCTGAACCTGTGCCTGAGCAGAAGCCTGAGCTGCCTGCTGCATCTGATAACTGTTCTGAGCAGCTGCGTTTGCATTGGTCCAACGACGCTGTGCGGGAATTCCGCGGCCTGCATTGCCACCCATAGGTGAGTTATCAAGACCTGTTGCGATAACAGTAACGATACATGTATCAGTCATAGACTCATCGAAGTTAGCACCAGCAAAGATGTTAACCTCATCGCCGGTAAGGCTCTGGATGTACTGTGAAGCAGCTGCAACATCTGCAAGAGAAATATCTCCGGAAATGTTAACGATTGCATGCTTAGCAGTGGTAATCTGAGTCTCAAGAAGAGGACTCTCTACTGCAAGACGAACAGCTTCCTCAGCCTTGTTGTCGCCCTTAGCAAAACCAATACCGATATGAGCAACACCCTGACCCTTCATAGCGGTCTGGATATCTGCGAAGTCAAGGTTAATATCTGCGGTATCATTGATGATATCGGTGATACCACGAACTGCCTGCTGAAGAACCTCATCAGCCTTCTTGAATGCTTCCTTAATAGGAGTGCGTCTGTCGATAATCTCAAGAAGCTTCTCATTGGGGATAACGATAAGAGTATCTACATTCTCTGCGATTCTCTCGATACCTGCCATTGCATTGTTAAGACGAGGCTTTCCTTCGAAAACGAAGGGCTTGGTCATAACGCCAACGGTAAGGATACCCATATCCTTAGAAATCTTTGCTACTACGGGTGCTGCACCGGTACCGGTTCCGCCGCCCATACCACAGGTAACAAATACCATATCTGCTCCCTGCAATGCAGCCTTGATTTCTTCTGTGCTCTCTTCTGCAGCCTTCTCACCAACCTCAGGCTTAGCTCCTGCGCCAAGTCCCTTGGTAAGCTTCTCACCGATCTGGATAATCTGAGGAGCCTTGCTCTGGTTAAGAACCTGCTTATCGGTATTAACAGCGATGAATTCAACGCCTCCGATGTTCTCCTCAATCATTCTATTTACTGCATTGTTACCGGCTCCACCGACACCGACAACAATGATTCTTGCGCCACTACCATATTCGTTTGATCTAAGTTCTATCAATGTTTTGTCCTCCACAGGTAAACATTATTACATAAATTTACACACTTATATAATATATTATCATTTTCAATTTTTTTCAACGGATTTTTATCAAAAAAGTCTTCAACTTTCTACTCATCCATTGTAAAAATATATATTCCGTTGGTTTCGTCATACTCTTCCATATCAAGAACACCGGTTTTGCCGACCAATTTGCTCAAGATTTCAGGCAAATTCATTACTTTATCTTCGATATGTGTCGTTTCGGAACCTAAGTTTACACGTACCGTTCCGAAGTACAGTGTCACTCTTCCGCCGTCATGGAAATATATTCTGTCAACCTTTAATTCATATTTGTCCAAAAGCTTTGTCAGGTCAAGTGTTCGTTCAAATATATCGGTTTCTCCCGTTCCCAGTTTCTTGCCGACCTCAACACTGTTAAAGGTAATACCCGTAACCTGAGGAATACCGGGTGTGAGGATATTCGAACTTTCCACCACATAACCGTCCTTATCAAAATAAATGTAATGATCGAGATAACATACATATCCGGCCAAAGCCTTCTCATACACACTGATTTTGATTGAATCGTTTGAAAGGACCGACACACTGATGGCATCAACAAAAGGAACGTCTGTAATCTTTTTATTCTTGTACTTGAATGAAAGATAAATGGAATTGTCTCCGAGCATACCGCCTAAGACCATTCCCTGTATCTCATCATTTGAATAGTGGGAATTTCCTTCTACATATATCTTATCGGGATCGATACGATACTTAGTGACGAAATAATATCCCGCGTACAGGATTCCCGCTATTATGGCAAGCACGATCACTATTCTGACAATGATGCGTGTACGTTTGCTCACTTTTTAGCCTCTCTGCTGTTAATTCTGTTGACACAGAGCACCATTCCAACCTCCGCAAGCAGGAATACCGCAGATGAACCGCCGTAGCTTACAAAAGGAAGTGATACTCCGGTGTTGGGCATACTGTTGGTCGCAACCGCGATGTTCAGTATTGCCTGTACTCCGATATGGCACATAACACCTACAACAAGCATAAATGCAAATCTGTTCTTGGTCTCACGTGCGATAGAATAAATTCTGTAAAGAAGAAGTGCGTACATTACTATAAGAGCCATCGCCCCGACTACGCCGAGCTCCTCACAGATAACCGCGAAAATCATATCATTCTGAGGCTCGGGAAGTGCCGAAATCTTCTGTACGCTCTGTCCCAGGCCCTTTCCCATGATTCCACCGTTACCGATGGCATACAGAGCCTGAATTGTCTGGTGTCCCGTGGTATCCGCTGCAGTACCGGGATGCAGCCAGGTATAAATACGACCGACTCTGAACGATGCTCCGTCGCTGAGATCGGCATTATATACAACGATAATTACTATAGCAACCAATACCGCCAGGCCCGCGCCGATAACAACATATTTCTTAATATCATTGCTGGCAACAAAGATCATCAGGATACAAATCATTGCAATGATCAATGCCGAGCTGAGGTTATCTGTTACTCCATAGATGATACCTGAAACAGGAAGGATAAATCCCACACTGATACCGATATACTTCCAGGTATTAATCTTCTCTTTGATGCCCGCAAGCCACGAAGCAAAAAAGATAATCATCAAAATCTTGGATATCTCTGCAGGCTGGAAACTGATAGGTCCGAGTTCAACCCATCTGGTTGCATTGTGTGACGCTTTACCGAAAGGAATAACCAGCAAAGGAAGCACAACCGCTGCGATGTACATAATCCAGCGCTCGATATTCCATGCATTGAACAGTTTATAAGGAATAAAAATCATAATGGTCATAGCTACCAGTCCGATCAAATCCCAAATCAACTGTTTCTTAAAGAAATAATCTCTGGCATCAAAATCACGAATAGCAACATATGAACTTGCCGAATATACCATAATCAGTCCAAAGCCAAGAATGGTTGCAAGTATAAAGAGCAGGTTGAAATCAAAGCCTGAGCTTACAACTCTGCGTACCTGTTTTTTTGTAAATTGCTTGATTTCTGCTGTTCCGATTGCCATGTTAAGTCTTCCTCGTTTTTAAGGTCTTGTAAAACTATTCTCCTGTCGGATATTCCAAATTCGGATTGATAGGAATATCCTCATCCATTGTATAGCTGTCACCACTGATAGGTTCACCGGTAAATCCGTCAATGTACTCTCCGGTAGTGGGATTCTGTCTGTATCCGGTATTGGGATCTACAGGCCAGGTCATCCATACAGGGTAAATATTTGCACTTTCACCGGTACCGTCAATAATGGTTCCGTCTGTAATATAATCAGAATTTTCTGATGAACTTGATGAGCTTGAGCCTGCACCCTGATCAAGTGTAACGGCAAGCTGCTTCTCTTCGAGTTCTTTTATCTCAGCTGCGCTAAGTTCCTCTGTCATATATATGCCCATGTAAGGAAGTACTTCTGTAAGTACATTTCTTACGATTCCGGTTGCAAACTTTGCGTCATCCTGACGAGGTGCATTTGCTCTGTCTACGACAACATATATAGCAATCTGAGGATTGTCTGCGGGAGCATATCCCATGAATGATACTACATATTCTCCGTTACCGCGGGGAAGTGTCTCCGCTGTTCCTGTCTTACCGCCGATAGCGTAACCGGCAGGTCTTGCGGTTCTACCTGTTCTTCGTGAACCACCCTCTTCCATTACGGTCGCTCTTGTATACTGACGAAGCTTTTCCGAGGTTGACTCTGAAATAACCTGCTTAAGTACACGAGGCTCGATGTTCTCTATGGTAGCTCCGTTGGAATTGGTAATCTTACTTACCATATGAGGCTCGTAATAATATCCGCCGTTGATAAGTGCACTGAATCCTGTAATCATCTGGATCATTGTCACGTTGAAGTTCTGTCCGAAAGTATTGGTTGCAAGATCGGAAGGAACCATCTCATCGGCTGTATAAATAAGGCTTGCTGTTCTTGCCTCACCGGCAAGATCAATATTTGTCTTGAGTCCGAAATTGAAAGTGCTCTGGAAGTCACAGAAAAGATCAGCTCCCATTGCCTGTCCTATTTTCATCAAAGCTACGTTGCATGACCATGCGATTGAATCACATACCGTAACCGCACCGTCTCCGCCGGATGCATATGTATGGCACTTAATTCTATGACCGCCGACTTCAAGTGCGCCGTTGCAGGTATATACTTCATCACCTGTGATAGCGCCGCTCTCAAGCGCTGCCGCAACAGTAAAAGGCTTTGCTGTAGAACCCGGCTCGTATGTATTGGAAATACAATAGTTTTTCCAAAGGTTTGAAAGGTTTATATTAAGTTGCTCCTCAGGAATGGTATTGATAATTTCCTGAGTGATAGGTGTATCTGTAGTCTTGTAAATAGTGTATCCGGCCTGGTTGACATACGACTCTATCAGCATTGTTCCAAGCAACCTATCCGTATTCTTATAATCATTGGGATCATAGTCGGGATACTGCGCCATGCCGAGGATTTCACCGGTATTTACATTCTGGATGATACATCCGATATTCTCCGCACCGTTACCCTGACGGGCAGTATTCATATGCTCATCATTGAACTGCTTGAGATACTTTTCGATAATTGCCTGAATATTGGCATCGATTGTGGTATGGATGGTATATCCATCCTCTGCAGCCACGACTGTTCTCTGCAAGGTATCTTCATCATTCTGATAACCGTACTGTCTTCCGTCTGTACCTGTCAGATATGAGTCGTAGTATTCTTCAAGTCCGTACTGACCCTCAGAGCTTCTGTTGTTTCTTGTAAATCCAAGTACCGTAGAAGCAAGGCTTCCGTTGGGATATACTCTCTTGTACTCTTCTTCGAAATAAACGCCCTTAACATAGTCGTTTTCAGCCTGTACCGCAAGAAATGCACTGATTTCCGAATATCCTACTCTCTTAGCCGCAATATAGTATCTCTCACCCTCATGCTGAGTGACATAATATCTGATTGCATCAGCATCCAACGAAGGAAGAGTCTCTCTGATTGCTCTGATAGTAGGCTCAAAATATCTGTCATCATCGTAGGTAAGCATAACCGATGCATCAATGATTACGTTGTATACTTTCTCAGATGTTGCAAGTATAGTGCCGTTGGCATCTACGATATCGCCTCTTCTAAACGGCAAAATGGTACTGTCATACGCCTGATTTTGCAATACAGCCTTCTGATATTCAGTACCATGCTCGTTCACAATATAAATCAGTCGGACGGCCAATACCAGCAACACAACCACGAAAGCTCCCAACACAAAGTTGAGTTTACCCTGTCGTATCTGTCTTACCGGCCTGCGGCCTCTGTCCGACTGTTCTTCTTTATTAATATTCCTATTTCTGTTGTTTCTTCTGTCTGCCATTTTTAATTGTTGCTATCCACTCTTCTCATATAATCATTGCCTGCTGATGTATAAGTGATAATCTGTCCTTCTCCGGCATACTTCATACCGAGCTCTCCGCGAGCGATAGTTTCAATCTGATCCAAATCTACGCTGTTGACAATTCTTGAATAAAGCTCATCGTTGTCAGAGGTGAGATTATTAAGCGCTACCTGCTTGCTTGCTACAGCCTTACGTGTGCTGGTAAGTTCACTCTGAACTCGTACATAGTTTACCATTACAATAGCGAGAAATGCAAATGCAGCGGCTACGATAACCATTCCCTGGAAGCTGAATCTTCCGGTACGTCTCTTTGCCTTTCTCTGCTCAGGTCTCTCCTGACGATTGGGGTTGCTTCTGCGAGGAGCGATGGCAGGTGCTGCTGTGCTGTACTGATACTCCTCATTATTTCTTACATATCTGAAGCTGTTGTTCTCTCTCATTACTAATACTTCCTTACTTTACTTTTTCAAAAACCCTGAGCTTGGCACTTTTTGATCTGCTGTTTTCTTCAAGCTCTTTATCCGTGGGTATAATCGGTTTTCTTGTTATTACTCTTCCCTGTGACTTCTTGCCGCATACACAAACCGGGAATTCCGGAGGACATTCACAAGGATTCTCATTCTTTTTGAATGCTGATTTAACAATTCTGTCTTCCAGCGAATGGAAGGTTATGATACAAAATCTTCCACCGTCTGCGAGCATCCCTATCATCTTGTCCAACGACTCTTCAAGAACTCTGAGTTCCTGATTGCATTCAATTCTGAGCGCCTGGAAGGTTTGCTTTGACGGATGACCGTTCTGTCTCATCTTGGCAGGTATCGCAGCCTTTATAATCTCATTCAGTTCAAATGTTGTTCTGATCGGATTCTGCTTTCTCGCTGCCGCAATGTGTTTTGCTATATTCTTGGCGAATTTGTCTTCGCCGTAATCTCTTATTATCCTGAAAAGTTCGTTCTCTGAGTAGCCGTTTACGATATCCGATGCCGTAAGTGCCTGTCTCTGATCCATTCTCATATCGAGCGGAGCATCGTATCTGTAGGAAAAACCTCTGTCTTCGGTATCAAGCTGATAAGAACTGACTCCGAGATCAAGAAGAATTCCGTCAACTTCTTTTACTCCTCTTTCTTCCAGCTCACTAACCGCGTTGCAGTAGTTATTTCTTATTACCGTTACTCTGTCGCCGAAAGCTTCGAGTCTTTCGCTTGCCGCCTTGATAGCTGCTTCATCCTGATCGACTCCGTATAAATGGCCGGTGGTAAGTTTTCCCGCTATCACGCTTGAATGACCCGCACCGCCGAGTGTTCCGTCGAGATATATTCCTTCGGGTTTGATGTTAAGCTGTTCAATTGTCTCATTAAGCATTACGGAGTAATGTACGAACTCCATTATCTTCACCCCACCTTAAATAGAGATTCCTCTGCTGAACAGGTTCTTAACCGCATCCTTAGGACTTGTACGTCCCTCTCTCTCATTCCAATTGTCTGTATCCCAGATTTCGGCTCTGCCGTCTGTGGTTCCGACAATGGTTACATCCTTAGAAAGACCTGCATATGCCTGAAGGTTGGCAGGAACAAGAATTCTTCCGTGAGCATCCACATCTACATATGCGGAACCGGAACCGAAGAAACGCTTAACCTCTCTGGCATCATCATCGAATGTAGGAAGTGTATTTAACTTTGCCTGGAATGCGCTCCACTCTTCTTCGGAGTAGATAATCAGGCAGGAATCAATTCCCTTTGAGATAACAAATGAATCACCGAGCACTGTACGAAACTTTGAAGGAATACTGAGACGACCCTTGGCATCGATTGTGTGATTGTATTCTCCGATCAAACCTGCCATCGATCGCTCTCCTTTCCGAGCTTCGCAGCTCATTTTTATCCCACTTTATGGGCATGGCATCCCACTTCTTCCCACTTACACTGTAATTTTATACTAAAATAGCCCATAAATCAAGCAATATCAAGCATTTTGATTAAGAATTTTTAAGAAAAATTAATAATTTGTTTGGTGCATTTTGCACAATAAAAAAAGCCTGTCAGACGATGTCTGACAGACTTTTTTAACAATTATTAACAATATTTTGTTGTGTCCACCCACCGGCATACTAATTATTGAATTCGGTGGGATGATGTGGGATATTTTTCCCACTTTTGGGTCATTATTTTGTTTTTTTGAGGTTATTCGTCATCCTCATCAGGATCGGAAGCTTCGATTACGTACTCAACATGCTGTCTTTCCGCATCCTTTTTAGCCTTCTTCTCAGCTGCTGCCTTTTTAATGTTTTCAGCCTCCGCTGCTTTCTCTTCCGCTGTTCTGACCATCAACATTTTGGGAAGTGTTCCCTTCTTGAGATTGACTCTCGCAAGGCTTTCACCTACCACAGCGATAAGAATAAGTACTATAGCTACCACCTGTGATACAGGAATAGAAGTTCCGGGAAGCTTGAGCTGGTCTGTTCTGATTCCCTCAATCCATAATCTTCCGATACCATAGCCCGCGAAATAGAGCAGGCAAAGCTCACCGTTAAACTTTTTATGCTTTCTGTAAAGCATCAGTATTACGAATACCGCAAAGTTCCATACGCTCTCATAAAGAAAAGTGGGATGAGCCTGAATATAATTTACTCCGGCCTCTACCATCTTCGCTCTCTGAAGCTCAGAAATATCCTCAGCTCTTACATACTCGTAATTGCCGATAGGGATTCTCATCGCCAGGAAACTGTCGGTATATTCACCGAACACCTCACGGTTAAAGAAATTGCCCCAGCGTCCGATAGCCTGTCCGAGGATAAGTCCGGGAATAGCTATGTCGCCGTATATAAAAGGATTAACCTTCTTCTTTTTACAGAAGATGAACAATACTATAAATGCTGCAATTACAGCACCATAGATTGCAATACCGCCCTTGCGCAGATTAATCAGTCCAAGAATTCCCTCCCATATTCTTCCTTCGATAAAAGGAGTCTTGAATCTCCACCACGAAAAAATAATGTAGTAGATTCTCGCGCCCATAAGGCTAAACAATACCTCGCACAGCGCAAATGTCCAGAACGTATCCTCATCCTGCATCTCTTCCTTGCACAGTTTGGATGCCACGAAGATACCAAGAACCACGCCTATCGCGAATGTTATTCCGTACATAGCAATCTCAAATTTGCCGAAGAGATTAAATCTAAAAGGCACATTTTTTAGATATATTCCTATATGCGGAAATGAAATATCTGTAATATTCATTTTTAAACCTCTTTAAGCACCTACAGGCTTATACATTAAACAGGAACTCGATGATATCTCCGTCCTGAACCACATACTCT
>JAKSRV010000041.1 GCA_024403435.1 Lachnospiraceae bacterium | reverse complement strand
GTCCCGAGCTTTTGAATGAGACTCAGCCTCTTTGGACCAAGACTCCCAGCGAGTGTACCAGAGAAGAGTATCTCGCATTTTATCGTAAAGTATTCCAGGATTACAAGGAGCCCCTTTTCTGGATTCACCTGAATATGGACTATCCTTTTAATCTCAAGGGTATTCTCTATTTCCCCAAGATTAATACAGAGTATGAGTCAATTGAGGGAACCATCAAGCTCTATAACAACCAGGTATTTGTAGCAGATAATATCAAAGAGGTTATCCCTGAGTTTCTTATGTTGCTCAAGGGAGTAATCGATTGCCCCGATATTCCTCTTAACGTATCACGTTCTGCTCTTCAGAATGATGGATTTGTTACTAAGATTTCTGATTATATCAGCAAGAAGGTTGCAGATAAGCTTGCCGGAATGTGCAAGACCGAGAAGGAAGAGTACGACAAGTATTGGGATGATATCGCACCTTTTATCAAATACGGTTGCTTAAAGGATGACAAGTTCTGTGAGAAGATGAATGATTACATTCTTTTCAAGAATCTTGACGGAAAATATATGACTCTTCCCGAGTGTCTCGAGGTAAAGCCTACCGATGTTGAGGAGTCAGGCGCAGATGCTGTGGATGAGAACGGCAACAAGGTAGAGGTTGAAGAGGTAACCGATGAGGATACCGAATCTACCGAGAAGAAGGACAAGACCATCTATTATGTTACCGATGAACAGCAGCAGGGTTCTTACATTGCAATGTTCAAGGCAGCAAAGATGGATGCAGTTATTCTCAACCATAACATCGATCAGCCTTTCATTCAGCAGCTTGAGAGTAAGAATGAAGGTGTTCACTTCCAGAGAATTGATTCAGATGTAAGTGAGGCAATGAAGGCCAAGACTTCTAAGAAGGCTGAGAAGGAGTTCGAGGAGCAGGCTACCGCTATCGCAGAGATTATGCAGAAGTCTCTCAAGAAGAAAGAGCTTGCAGTTAAGATTGAAAAGCTTAAGAATAAGAAGGTTGCATCAGTTCTTACTTTCTCTGAGGAAGCAAGAAGAATGCAGGATATGATGAAGATGTATGCTCAGCAGGGAATGCCTATGGGTGATTTCGGTGCTGAAGGGGAGACTCTTGTACTCAATGCAAGTCATCCTCTTGTTGAGTATGTAACTGCCAACAAGGACAGTGAAGCAGCAGATACCATTTGCAAGCAGCTCTATGACCTTGCTAAGCTTCAGCAGGCACCTTTGTCTCCCGATGAGATGGCTGATTTTGTAGCACGCAGCAATGAAATCATGATGCTTCTTACAAAATAAGTTGTAAATTCGTGATTTTGCAAAGTTTCATTATTTAGTTCTTATCTGCCCCGCAGTATTGATACAGTCTTAAGTTTTTGAACGAGATGTATCTGCTGAGGGGCTTTTTTCCTTTGACACAAGTGTCACATTCAACAAATTTTAGGACAATATTTGACTATTCGTGAGAATGAAAAAGAATGTACAAATAATGTATACTTATTTTTAATATGAAGAAGAAACTTTTGATTACAATTGCATCAGGAATGGCGGCTCTGTCTTTGGCAGGTTGTTCGTTGGCGGATATTCGTGATGAAGGAAGCGGGACAGATAATACAGATACTGTCGATACCACAGTGATAGATAACAGTGTACCGGAGCCCGTTGATACAGATCAGGGAGAGGATACTCCGGACACGGTCAATACTCCTACAGAGACGATTAATTACGAAGGGGCATATGCGGTTTTCAAGGAAGGCTACGATACTATTTATATCATTGATTCCTATGACCGTATGATTACTTCGTATGACCGCACCAAGTTGGGAAGCATTACTTCATTGCAGGATGAGAATCTTGAAACGGCAGTTTTTGTCGGATTCAATGACGGAATATATTATTTCCTGAATAAAAATGTGACCGATTTGGAAGACTATACAACCCTGTACGCTGTAGATTGGGCGACCAACGAGGCTGTGGTTGTATGTCATTATGCGCAGGATGAGACTGTTTCTGCGGTAGACATATATGATGACAAAATATATGTGACCTTTTTCAGCGCCGGAAGCAGAGAAAATAAATATTATGAAGATGTATACATCAAAAAAGAAGGCAGCTTCGAATATGACGTCGAAGAGGGTTCGCAGAATTCTTTTTTGAGTAAGAATAAGGTCGACAGGATTTATACCAACAGTATCAACTCGGCTTTTCATGAATACTGCTCATATTCTATAGAGAGAAGTATTGCTGAGTGTGGTTATGTAATTGCTGAGGCTTCGGGTAAATATGAAAAGGTTAATTCCGGTGGAAGTATTCAGGTGTTGGATATTCCTTACAGCGGAATTACTATCTGTGGATATGACTCTAAATATGTGGTAATGACTGCATATAATGAGGAATACTACGGAAGATACATTTATTGCTATGATACTATCAGTGACAGCTACTATACGGTAGGTAATGCTGACGCTGCGTTCCTGGGATATGTTGACGGATATCTGTACTATTCTGAGGAAGAGGGAGAAGAATACGGTCATATCAATAATCATGTATACAAATTTGACCCGACTAATGGAATGGTACAGGAGTTGTATGACCTTTACAATACGCCCGGTGTTCCTGAAGTGGATGCTGGTGTTACAGGATTTTGTTATATCAAAGATCATGTGATGTTTTTACAGTGTGTAGGCGGTAAGATTGGTTGGATGGCAGTGTATTATGATGAGGCCGGAGCTACCTACAAGAATCTTGATTGTGTTATAGCAGAGGTTAATGCATGGAAATACGGTTCGGTGTCATATGCATCAATCATGGAAGTTTGTCCTTTCTGTAACAACAGACTGATGAACTATTATACGGAAGTTTTTCAGGTTGATGAGTCTGTTGCGAATGGTTATGAGAAGATTAACGGTTTCCTTAATGCGTTGGAGTTGAGTAATTATGATGAGTATATCAGTGATCAATATACCGTTACCGATGCATCAAAATGTGATGAGCACAATCACCTCGGTACATATTGCTATACAATCAACAGAGTTACCGATGCAAATGTTTTGAGCGATAAGTATCTGACAGTGACATATGAGGTTGAATGCTATACCGGTGGAGTGAATGTAGCTTATTACAGCAAGCAGTACATATTTGATATCGAGAGCGGTGCTGAGATGACAGTTGCTGATTTTTATACCGGAACAGAGGACGAGTTCAAGGATTTCATTGCGACCAAGACCAAGGAAGACTATTTAGAGAATCCGGATAATTACTATGTATCGTCAAAGGGAGAGGATGGAGTATATGAATCTGCATACGGTCAGGCGGGCTTTGATATGGTTAATCTGGAGTTTGGGGAGGACATGATATATCTGGTATATCGTGAGTACAGCATGGGCCCCGGAGTATCAGGACCGATACGTATTGCTATTACATATCAGGAGCTTTTGGGCCGTAATAGATTGTAAAGCTGATAAATGTAGGTACGGTTATTATTCCTTGACATCCAAAGATTATTAGCGTATTATACATTTGTTGCGCAGGAATGGCGGAATTGGTAGACGCGCACGGTTCAGGTCCGTGTGGGAGCAATCCCTTGAGGGTTCGAGTCCCTTTTCCTGCATGATAGGAATTGTTTTCACAGGATGAAAGCGATACATAGAATTGATTGACGCGCTTGCGCGGGAGAGCAATTTTATGTGTCGCTTTTACTTATTCCTGCGAAGCAGGAATTCAACAATAATGAGCAAATAAACAAGCGTAATTCGCTTTATTGGGGATGTATTCTTAGCTCCCCAAATTATAAAATATTAGTGTCCTTAAATTTTTTATGAGCGGGGGAAAAAATATGGCAATGATAATATGTCCGGGATGCAGAAAGTCTATTTCAAACCAGGGAAGAGAATGTCCGAATTGCGGACGAGAAATTGATGTTAGTAACAGTGGTAATGGAGAAAATGAATCGGCGGAAGAGTTTGATGGTATCAAGTATCTCAAGGAGCAGGAAGAAAACGCCAAGATTGTGAGGGGTACCGTATTTGGTATAGTGGCATTTATATGCTCCATCATCGAATTATTTGTTTCTCGTGCAGTCGGTATTACCATGGGAGTGGTCGCTATTGTATGTGCGGTTGTATGTTTCGGACTGAAGGGGAGACTCAAGGGATTTGCAATCGCAGCAATAGTTATTGCAGTTATAGGTATTGTCATACTTAAGTTGTATGATCTTAAACCAGAGTTATTTTTCTTTTTGGAGCAGTAGATGAATGTTTGTGATTTCAGTAGTACAGAGCATCAACGGAATCACACCTAACTGGGGCTTGAACTCAATGGTAGCTTGCTGCTTGACCTGCGTATTCGCAAGCATCAGCGCTAAAGAGAAGAAGGCTAAGAAGGAAGCTGATAAGAGGGCTGAATTAGTGTAGTGATATAAGAATAATGATTGCAAGTATATTCAGGTTATTGGAAATATAGTTACTATAAATTTTCATGAGACAGTTATTGCTGTTATAGGCAGGGCTGTCTCTTTTCTATTATAAAAGGTGAGTGGCTGATATTATTACCAAGGCAAGCCTCTAATTGATTAATAAGAAAACATTTGTAAGCACGTATATGCGCTTGTTTAATAATAGTGAATATATTATTATAATTTTGTCTTATAATCTTAGAATGAGAGGAGAGAGTATGAAGAAAAAGACTAATGTATTTATCCGTTCTATGCTTAGTATTGGTGCAAGTGCTGCAATGGTGTTTTCAACTCCATATATAGGAGCAAGACATGTATCGGCAGAGGAAGAAATTTGTGATATTACTGATGAATATACATCTGATGGTAGTGAAAACGATACAACCGGTGAAAGGGATATTGTTGAATCTCAAACCAATGAAGATGAATTGGTGGGAGTATCGGGGACTGTTATCGAAACAATCGAATACAATGAAGATATAACTTTTACAGTATATGATACAAACGGCGATGGAATAGGTAATCATCTCGAAATTTGTGGCAGTGGAAGCATAGGATTTGATGGAGAGTTTATGAATAATGAGTCGATTACCACCATCAATGTTTCGGAAGGAATAACAAAACTTGGTTATGCTATGTTTTATGGCATGACTAATGTAACTAGCATTAATCTACCGGATAGTCTGACATTCATAGATTGGGGATTATTTTTTGGTACTAACATAAGTAGTATTAATATTCCTACTAATGTAACATATATTAATGCGTTTGCATTCGCTGGTTGTAATAGTTTAACAAGTATCACTATTCCGAGTAATGTAGAGACTATAAGTGCAAGGGCTTTTGAGAGTTGTGGAAATTTAAGCAATGTCGTTATTGAGGACGGCGTAACGAACATAGATTTGTGTGCATTTGGGGATTGCGAAAAACTTAAGAGTATCTACATTCCGGCTTCTGTAACGACTATTGGTGAATATGCAGTGGGCTTTTATGGCAGAAATAATGGTATTGAATATGTCTATGATACGACTCCCGGTTTTGTTATATATGGTGAGGAAGGTTCAGCGGCAGAAGAGTATGCTAAGGAAAATGGTCTTGCTTTTTATACGAATAAAAATATGTTTACCCTCGAATCATATCAGGTGTCTGTAAGCGATAATTTTAATCTGAAATATATTATGAAACTTTCAGATGCAGCTATGAAAGATGCAAATTCATATATGGAATTTTCTATTGAAGGAAAGACACAGAATGCAAAGGCTTCTTATACTGATGATGGTAAAGCTGCATATTGTTGCGAGTTGCCTGCAATCCAGATGGGGGATAAGATAATTGCGAAACTATATGTTGGTGGGCAGTACTATGATGTGAGTGAATATTCAATAAAGGAATATTTGGATACCATAATAGAGAATAAGTATGGCAACTCAGAATACAATGATGCTAAAGACCTTGCAATAGCAATTCTTAACTATGGAAGCTATTGTCAGAAGTATTTTGGATATAAGACGGATGAACCGGTTAATAGTAATATGATTGATTCGGATGCTGCTTTTGACGCAGTATCTGAGCAGACAATTATCAATTCAATAAATAATACAGTTGGAGTTACTAAAAAAAATAGCTCGTTTGATTATTTGGGAGCATCATTTACCTGCTTGTCTGACACAAGTTTGAACATATTTTTTACGAATGATAGCGAGATCACAGCAGATGACTTAAATTCAAAGTATACTATTAGTGTTAACAATAATGATGAATCAAATGTCGAATATTCATTTGTAAATGGAATTCTTAAGGTTACGGTAAAGGGTATCTCGGCAGCCAACTTGGATAATACATATACATTTACGGTAAACTCTGCAGATGATAGTTTAACTGTTGAATACTGCCCTCTTGTTTATATTGAGAAGGCATTAAGTATAAGCAACAACAATGACCTCAAAAATTTGTGTAAGGCTTTGTATATATATAATCAAGAAGCAAATAAATATGTTTCTAAGTAGTTGACTTGGATAATACCTATCTTTGTTACATGCAAGAAAACTGCAAATCTATTATAGGCGTCAGGTTAGCATTAATTATTTCAGATGTGATGCTAAGTGTCGAACCAGAATAAAAAATTTATTAACCAATTAGAATCAGGGGTGTCTCAGACGTGAGATAGTCCTGATTTTTAGTTAATATGCCAATAGACAAAAAAACGAACACATGTTCTAATATAATATAAGGTGCTACCCTTGAGAGAAATCTCATGAGATGGTAGGCGGCTGGCCCTCTGATACTCGGAGGGATGCGCGGTACCCTCCGTTAAGAAAGGAGGGTGATGCTTATATGACCATAGATTTTACTATCGCAGCGTTTCTGTTGGCAGTATTTTCATTTGGTGTTGCAGTTGGAAAACTTGTCGAGAAAATCGAGAGATCGATTCGCAAGTGTGACGATGAGAAGCATAGTAGTGAACGCAAAAACGACCGCCGTCAATAATCCCTAGCAAGATTTTATAAGGCAGTCGTTTTTGCTTTATCTAATTGTGGGCTAACCGTCTATCGGTAGCACTTTTATAGTATCATACGGATGAATGATTTACAAGTATTACTAAAATCCGAGGCGTAAGAGCAGCATAAAATTGGGGGGAAGAGTGAATGTACTAAGCAGTTACGTAATTAATTAGAAAATAAGGTAAGAAAAAATACTTGACCTTGTACTGAGTATGAAGTAACGTTTACACAATATTTATTGAGAAAGGAGATTATCTTTATGAAGAAGTTTGTAACCGAGATTACATACACTATCTCAGGGACTATGCTTATGGGGATATAGCATGGTTTTGATGTTGTATGTAAAAATAAAGGTTACCGGTAAAGATATAATCTCAGAATATAGACTACATGTATATGCTGGCCACTTATCTTTCGAGGTAAGTGGTCTTTTTTTGTAGCGAGGGAGGAAGACAATATGAAATTAAAATTAATCAAGGCATCAACGGAATACGAAAATCGAAAAATAGGCATGTTGGAACAAAGAAATATGATTTCTTCCCATTTACCTGCGGAAATATGGAGAAGAGTTTAGAGAATTAGCTGTCAGTATAAAATTTGTATCAATTTTTCAAACAATATATATTTTTCAAAAAAAATGAACTTTTTTGAAAATAAAAAAAGGAAATCTCCCTCCAATCTTTAAGAATAATAATGTGTCTGTTTTTTGTTTTTCGATTCACAAAATGATCGGGAGAATAAGAAGATGTCTATCAGAGAGAGTCTTGAACAAAGAGAAAGAGAATACTTAAGCGAGTATGCGGCACTGAGTGCTGAATCAAAGGGGCGTGACAAGGATGAGCCTGCATGTGATATCAGACCGGTTTACCAGAGAGATCGCGACAGAATCATTCACTGCAAGGCCTTCAGAAGATTGAAGGATAAGACACAGGTGTTTTTGGCACCGGAGGGAGACCATTACAGAACGCGTCTTACTCATACATTGGAAGTATCGCAGAATGCGAGGACTATAGCAAAGGCACTCAGATTAAATGAGGACCTGACAGAGGCAATCGCTCTAGGACATGATTTGGGACATACCCCTTTCGGTCATGCGGGAGAGAGGGCATTGGATAAAGCCTGTCCGTTGGGCTTTGAGCACAGCGAGCAGAGTGTCAGAACGGTAGAACTTCTCGAGAAGGAAGGCGTCGGACTTAACCTTACATGGGAGACCAGAGACGGAATCCGTAATCACCAGACCAAAGGTATGCCTTCTACATTGGAAGGAAAGGTTGTGCGTTTTTCCGATAAAATCGCCTATATTCATCATGATATGGATGACGCGGTGAGAGCAGGTATACTTACTGAATTGGATGTACCCGCGGATATCAGAAATGTACTCGGATCGACTCCGGGAGAGAGGCTTGATACATTTATTCACGATATCATTACCAACAGCATGGATAAGAACGATGTAGTGATGTCGGAGAGTGTGGCCAAGGCGATGATGGATATACGTAAGTTTATGTTTGAAAATGTATATACCAATTCGGTGGCCAAATCAGAGGAAAGCAAAGCAGAGATGCTCATAGAAAGCCTCTATAAATATTATTACGATCATCCTTCAAAGATGCCTCAGCTCTATATTGATCTGATTCAGAATCACAAGGAGCCGGTAGAGCTGGTTGTATGTGATTATGTTGCATCTATGAGTGATCGCTATGCGATAAAGATATACAATGACATTTTTGTTCCCAAGTCATGGGAGTTTTAATATATTGGGAAGTATATATTAATACAGGAACAGAGATTAATACATAGGAAGCACGAATATGTTTTATTCTGATGATATTATAGCTGAGGTTCGTTCCCGCAATAATATTGTCGATGTGGTCAATTCATATGTTCATCTTGAGAAGAAAGGAGCCAATTACAAAGGCTTGTGTCCTTTTCATAATGACCATGACCCTTCGATGTCTGTCAATGCCAACAAGCAGATGTTCAAATGCTTTGTATGCGGAGAGGGCGGAAATGTAATCTCCTTTGTAATGAAATATGAAAATCTGACTTTCCCGGAAGCGGTGAAAAATCTTGCTGCCAGAGCGGGGATATCACTGCCGGAGGTGGAGATGTCCGAGGCTGACAAGGCCAAGGCGAATCGTAAACTTCAACTGCTTGAGGTCAATAAAGCAGCAGCCACTTATTTCTATCAGATGCTCAGAAGCCCGCATGGAGCAGTGGGTCTGAAATATTTTGAGGGAAGAGGCTTGTCGGCGGAGACGATGCAGCGCTTTGGATTGGGCTATGCCGGAATAAACGGCAGAGAGGTTGTGGAATACCTCAGGTCCAAGGGCTTTTCAGATGAACTGATCAGAGATTCGGGAATTGCTTCCGTATCGGAGAAAAACGGTCTGTCCAGCCAGTTTTGGAACAGAGTAATGTATCCGATTATGGATGCCAATCACCGTGTAATAGGCTTTGGCGGAAGAGTAATGGGTGATGCCAAGCCCAAGTATCTGAATTCTCCTGAAACGGAGATTTTCGATAAGCGACGAAACTTGTACGGTTTTGTTTTTGCCAGAAATAATAAAGCGGGTAACTTTATCATCTGCGAGGGATATATGGATGTAATAGCCATGCATCAGGCGGGCTTTACTCAGGCGGTAGCTTCACTGGGAACCGCACTCACCGATGAGCAGTGTACATTGCTGGCACGTTATACCAAGAAGGTATATCTGGCATACGATATGGATGGCCCCGGAGTGACAGCGGCACTTCGAGCTATAGAGAGACTTAAAAACGTAGGAATATCAGCAAGGGTTATCAGTATGCAGCCCTGCAAGGACCCTGATGAATTTATCAAGACTTACGGCACGGAAGCCTTTCAGGAACGAATCGATAAGGCGGAGAATAGTTTCTTTTTCATGATACGGACGGAGTCGACAAAATTCGACCAGGACGATCCGGAACAGAGAACTGAGTTTTGCAGATCGATAGCACAGAAGCTCTGTGAGAATTTCTCGGAGGATGTCGAGAGGGAAAATTACCTGCAGGCGGTGTGCGAACATTTCAGAATTAATCTTGAAAACATGCGAAAGCTGATGCTGGAGTATGCGGCCAAGGGAATAGGTACGGCAAAGGTATATGAGAAGCCTAAGTCTACGAGACATGAGAACGTGTCCAATGTAGATAAAGGCCGTTCGGCTCAGGCGATGCTGCTAACGTGGCTGACTGATGAGCCTGAACTGTATCCGAAAATCAGTAAGTATGTAACCTTGGATGATTATACGGAGGATATATATCGCAGAGTGGCTGAGAGAGTCTACAGCGATATCGAGAACAACAGGCTCGATCCGGCGGCGGTGATTGATTTGTTCGATGAGGACGATCAAAAAATTGTAGCGGGATTGTTCCAGGCAAAGCTTCCGCACACAGATACGGAAGAAGAGCGTAACAGGGCCTTTTCCGACATTATTATAAATGTTAAGCAGAACAGCTTTGAATGCTTCTCCGAGGCGGCCAAGACGGATATAAACGCTATCGGAAAACAGAGGGCATTAAAGCAGGAGCTTGAAAGATTAAAGAAAACAGGGGTTACCCTGAATTAGCATAGGAGAATGTAAAAATGGACGAGACAATGATGGCAAAATTTGAGGAAAAGCTTAAGGACCTTCAGGCTATGGCAGCCAAGAAGAAGAACGTGCTTGAGAAATCAGAGGTTGATGATATCTTTGCTGATATGAATCTCAGCGATGAGGATCAGGACAAAATCACCGAGTATCTTGATGCACTCAATATCGAGGTTCTTTCTACTACAGAGGAGCCCGTAGACCTTGACTTAGACCTTGACCTCAATATGGATATCGATCTTGAAAACGTAGATGATGATGACATTATCATCAATGAAGAGGAAGAGGTTGACCTTGAGAATATTGACCTCAGCGTTCCGGACGGAATCAGCATCGAAGATCCTGTTCGTATGTACCTCAAGGAAATCGGTAAGGTTCCGCTTCTTACCGCTGATGAGGAAATCGGACTTGCTAAGGATATGGAACTTGGAGACACTGTTAAGCCCGAGTATGATGAACTTTGGAATGAGGAACAGCTTCTTGAAGAGAAGGCGAAGGATACCGAGAACGGCGGTATCGATGACAGCGAGAAGGCAAGACTGGAAGAAGTTAAGGCAAGACTTAAGGAGCTTCAGCCTTCAGTTGATGCAGGTGATAATGCGAAGAAGCGCCTTGCAGAGGCTAACCTCAGACTTGTAGTAAGTATTGCTAAGAGATATGTAGGACGTGGAATGCTTTTCCTCGACCTTATTCAGGAAGGAAATCTTGGTCTGATCAAGGCTGTAGAGAAGTTCGATTATACCAAGGGATATAAGTTCTCTACCTATGCTACATGGTGGATTAGACAGGCTATTACCCGTGCTATTGCAGACCAGGCTCGTACCATTCGTATTCCCGTACACATGGTTGAGACTATCAATAAGCTCATTCGTGTAAGCCGTCAGCTTCTTCAGGAGAAGGGTCGTGAGCCTATGCCTGAGGAAATCGCAGAGGAGATGGGTATGCCTGTAGAGCGTGTACGTGAAATCCTCAAGATTTCTCAGGAACCCGTATCACTTGAGACTCCTATTGGTGAGGAGGAGGACAGCCATCTTGGTGATTTCATTCAGGATGACAATGTTCCCGCACCTGCTGAGGCAGCTACTCAGCTTCTTCTTCGTGAGCAGCTCAACAAGGTATTGGATTCACTTACCGAGAGAGAGCAGAAGGTACTTCGTCTCAGATTTGGTCTTGATGACGGAAGAGCACGTACACTCGAGGAGGTTGGACGTGAGTTTAACGTTACTCGTGAGCGTATTCGTCAGATTGAGGCCAAGGCTCTCAGAAAGCTTCGTCATCCCAGCCGTAGCAAGCAGCTCAAGGATTATCTTGAGTAATAGGTGGGGCATGATTGTCCGACACTTTATTTGTTCTTGAAATGAGGATGCTGTATGGCAAAGAAATTTACACCCAAGCTGTCTCCGAGGCTTGAAGGAATAGTAGAGCTGGTTCCTGAAGGCAGCAGGGTAGCAGATATCGGATGCGATCACGGCTATATATCGATAGCACTTGTACAGAGGAATCTGGCGGTGCATTCTATAGCCAGTGATATCAAATCCGGACCGCTCGAGCAGGCTGTGAAAAATATAGCTAAAGCCGAGCTGACTGATAAAATAGAAACCCGTCTTGCACCCGGAATCACAGCGATAAAGAGTGGTGAAGCGGATGTAATAGTAATAGCGGGTATGGGTCAAAGAACAATTGCCGAAATTCTGACCGAGAATATGGATATTGCAAAAGAAGCAAAATACCTTATTCTTCAGCCGCAAAGTGAATTGGCCGATATGAGACGATTCCTTTTAGGCAATGGTTTCAAGCTTATTAAGAATAAGCTCATGATCGAAGGCGACAAATATTACATTGCAATGGTGGCTTCGGCTACAGAGGATACATATCCGGGCATGGATGTGAATATTGCAGAGACTTTCAGAAAACGCTTTGAAGCAATGGCAGATACGCCTGAAATTGCAAGCGTTTACGAAACTATGGATTTGTTGTTTGGCTGGGATTTGATATATACGGATCCTCAGCTGGCTTATTTTTTGAATCATGTGGAGCATGAATGGACGGAGGCGTTAAGCAAGCTTGGGGAAGCTAAAAATCCGGACTATGACCGCATAAAAGAATTGAATTCCAAGGTGGAGGCGGCTCGCCTTGCTTTGGAGATTAACACCACATTCTGTGGAGTGGACAGGAAACTGTTTGAAACCCTCGGTTCAGAGGCAATATTTGATTGATAAGGAGGTAAGGCAATGTATAAGCTTAATGTTTTAGGGGAAACAATTGAAGTAGAAGAAGGCACTACCTATGCTCAGCTTGCTGAGAAGTATCAGGACAGATATAATACACCGATTGCAGCGGCTGCAATTAACGGAAAAATAAGAGAACTGTTCAAGAGAATAATCAAGGACGGTGAAGTTAAATTTTATACCTTGAGAGATGATGTCGGACATCTTACTTATGTAAGAACCGCAACTATGCTTACTTTGAAGGCTATCTTTGATGTATTCGGCGAAGCTGCTGCCAACAAGTCAAGAGTAGATTTTACCATAGGTAACGGTCTGTTTATAAATCCTGAAGGCGGTTTCGAGCCTTCTGAGGAAGCTGCAGCCAAGATTAAGGCTCGCATGCTGGAAATTGTGGCAGCAGGTACTCCTTTTATGAAAAAGTCATATCCCATGGACGAGGCTCAGCAGATATTTGAGGCTCACGGCATGCAGGATAAGCTTGATTTGTTTAAGTTCCGTCGTACCTCACAGGTAAATGTATACGAGATTGACGGCTATTATGATTACTATTACGGATACATGCTTCCCAATGCATCATATGTAAAGTATTTCGATTTTATCTATTATGACAAGGGATTCATGCTTGTGCTTCCCGATAAAAATGAGCCTACCGTAGTAAAGCCTTTCAGCGAGCGCCCCAAGCTGTATTCTACTTTCCAGACCAGCCATAAGTGGTGTCAGCAGATAGGACTTGAAAATGTAGGAGATCTTAATAACTGGATTTGCAACGGTCAGATGAATGATCTGATTCTGGTGCAGGAGGCTGAGCAGGAGCGTAGAATCAGTGAGATTGCCAAGGATATTGCAGGACGTAAGGGTGTAAAGTTTATCATGATTGCAGGTCCTTCTTCATCAGGAAAAACCAGCTTCTCATACAGACTTTCAATTCAGCTCAGAACACTTGGATTTACCCCTCATGCAATTGCTTTGGACGACTATTTTGTAAATCGTGAGGATACTCCTCTTGATGAGGATGGCAATTATAATTTTGAGTGCATTGAGGCTATGGATACCAAGGGCTTCAATGACGATATGACCAAGCTCCTTAACGGAGAGAGAGTTGAGCTTCCCGATTTCAATTTCAAGATTGGAAGAAGAGAGTACAACGGAAGATATATGCAGTTGGGACCCGATGATATTCTCGTTATAGAGGGTATCCACGGCTTAAATCCCAAGATGAGTTATGCGCTCCCTGAGGAGAGTAAGTATCGTGTATATATCAGTGCACTTACCAGTATCAATGTAGACCAGCATAATCGTATACCTACCACAGATGCGAGACTTCTCAGAAGAATGGTTCGTGATGCGAGAACCCGTGGTGCTGATGCTACCAGAACTATTTCTATGTGGCCTTCCGTAAGACGTGGTGAGGAGGAGAATATCTTCCCGTTCCAGGAGAATGCCGATGCAATGTTCAATTCGGTTCTTATTTATGAGCTGGCATGTCTTAAGCCTTTCGCGGAGCCGCTTCTTTTCAATATTTCGAAGGAATCACCGGTGTATGATGAGGCCAAGAGATTACTTAAGTTCCTTGATTACTTCCTGAGTGTGCCCAGTGAATTCCTGCCTAATAACTCAATTTGCAGAGAGTTCGTAGGCGGATCTTGCTTCCGTGTATAAAGAAAACTACTTCATCGTGCAGTGTATGCTGCACGATGATTTGTTATTAAAACGAATATCTACTTTGGGATAAGTAGCATTGAAGAAAGAGGGAAAATGGATACATATACATATTCGTGTCCCGGATGCGGTGCCGGATTGGAATTCGATGCGGTATCGAAAAAGATGCATTGTAAATATTGCGACGAATATTACATTCCTGAACTGCTTGACGGGCCAAAGATGAAAATGTCTTTTATGGATGTGAGAGTCTATTCATGCGGTAATTGCGGCGGTGAAGTGATGACCAACGATGTTGAGGTTTCTACTTTTTGTGCATACTGCGGTCAGTCTGCATTGATGTTTGATCGTGTGTCAAGGGAAAGAATGCCTGACAAGGTTATACCGTTTATTCTTACTAAAGAACAGGCTCTTAATACAGCAAAAGAGAAATTTGCAAATGCACAGTGTCAGGGAAACAGTATAAAAGAGCTTCGGGCGGATTCTGTCCATGGAATATATATGCCGTATTGGAAATTCAGCATGGCTATGAACATGGAAGCCACAATAGTAGTACGCAGCAAGCAGATGGGAACATATCATGACAGCGAGAGTATTCAAAAGGATATTATGCTGGATGGTTCTACAAGCTTCAACGATGATATAGCTTTTTATCTTAATCCGTTTATTCTTGAGGATGCTAAGCCATTTAACATGGCATACCTTTCGGGATTTTACGCAGATCGCAGTGATGACAGTGTAGAACGTAAAGAAGCGGAAGCTAGTGACAGAATAAGCAATATCTTAAAGAAAATTATTTGGAACAGAACACCGGGAACGACCAAGACGGCGATGGTTGATATGTATGACTTAAGTTCGGTACCCGGCTTTGGAAAACTGTATGACTTCAAAGTTGATTCGTTGGACTGTGTGACCGGACGTACAGAGTATTTTTTCCTTCCTGTGTATTTTATAACGTTTAGAGCAGCCGGTAAGAAGGTTATTATTTTGGTAAACGGTCAGACAGGTAAGGTGATAGGTAATATTCCCGTAATAGACAGTGAACTAAAGAAAAAGCAAATAGTAAGTGCTGTGATTTGTGCATTTATTTGTGCGGCTGTCGGTGGATTGGCCATGGGATATGTAAATATACTGTGGGGTGGATTCATGGTAGGTCTTTTATGCTTTTTTATAATAATGTCCGGAATAGCATCGAAGAAGAAATATAAGAGCAGATATGCAAAGACAAATTCGGATAATATGTTCAGACTGACAAGGAGGAACAGATAACGGTGGAATTCAATATGGTTGGATTGATTTTGGGTATCTTGATCGGAGCGGTATTGGGTGCCGTTGGCGGTTGGAATCTGGTTTATTTTTCACTCAACAGGACTAATCTTATCGGTGATGATGAGTTTGGTGATAAAGAAATCCGAAAGCAATAAAGCAAGTATTGTTTGGTGAATATTATTTGGTAACAAGTGTTTGATTTATACGGATTTATCGTATATAATTCAGATTTGTATGTAGGACAGATGATCGCGGCTGCAGCAATGCAGGTGAGGAAAGTCCGGGCTTCATAGGGCAGGATGCCGGATAACGTCCGGTGGAGGCGACTCCCAGGCCAGTGCAACAGAGAATAACCGCCCCGCAAGGGGTAAGGGTGAAAAGGCGGTGTAAGAGACCACCGGTCGTCCGGTAACGGACGGCGCTGTGTAAACCCCATCCGAAGCAAGACCAAGCAGAAGAGCTAAGGGCTGCCCGCCCATTCTTCAGGTAGGTCGCTTGATGCGGCTGGTAACAGTCGTACTAGATAGATGATCATCCATGTCCCGGTAGGGACGGACATAACCCGGCTTATAGGCCTACTGCACAGAGCTCCCGTGAGGGGGCTCTTTTTTGCTTACAATTATTGTTTCGCTTTTGGGAATCCTATTGAAGTTATGAAATGAATTGAGAAAACAGTGCAATGTCGTTTGATTGGCATTGCTTCTTTTTTGTGCTATAATATTCATCAAATTGGCACTATTGACAATTAATTTTACTATTTGTTCATACCACGTATATTGAAGACGTGGCACGATCGGAAATCGAGGCAAAAAATGACTAAAATTGACGTTGTATCCGGATTCCTTGGTGCCGGAAAGACTACACTTATCAAGAAGCTTCTCTCAGAAGCACTTAACGGAAGCAAGACCGTACTCATTGAGAATGAGTTTGGTGAAATCGGTATTGACGGAGGATTCCTCGAGGATTCGGGAATCGAAATCAAAGAGATGAATGCAGGATGTATTTGCTGCTCACTTGTTGGCGATTTCGGAACTTCACTTAAGGAAGTAATAGAAAAGTATCAGCCTGAAAGAATTCTTATCGAGCCTTCCGGAGTAGGTAAACTTTCAGATGTTCTTAAGGCAGTAGATGATACCGCGAGCACTCTCGATGTTCAGATTAACAGTGCGGTTGCTGTTGTAGATGCTTCAAAGACCAAGATGTATATCAAGAACTTCGGTGAGTTCTTTATCAATCAGATTGAATATGCGGGAACAATTATCCTCAGCAGAACCGACAAGGCAAATGCTGAAAAGATTGCTGAAGCTGTAGCACTCATCAGAGAGCACAATGCACAGGCAACCATCATTACAACTCCTCTTGCAGAGCTCGACGGTAATGATATTTTGGCTACCATTGAAGGCGCTGATAAAATTGATGATTTACTCGCAGATATGATGGAAAAGGCTAAGTCTGTACCTGAGCATCATCATCACCATCACTATGACGAGAACGGTGTATGCACATGCGGACATCATCATGATGACGACGACGATGATGACGAGCACGAGCATCACCACCATCATCATGAGGATGGAGAAGAGTGCTGCTGCGGACATGACCATGAGCACCACCATCATGACCATGATGAGGATGAGCACGAGCATCACCACCATCATCATGAGGATGGAGAAGAGTGCTGCTGCGGACACGACCATGAGCATCACCACCATCATCACGAGGATGGTGAAGAGTGCTGCTGTGGACATGACCATCATCACCACCATCACCATGCTGACGAAGTGTTCACAAGCTGGGGTATGGAGTCTCCCAAGAAGTATACTCAGGAGAAAATCAGTGAGATTCTTGCTGCACTCGACAGCGGTGATTACGGATTCATTCTCCGTGCAAAGGGAATGGTACCCGCAGAGGACGGAACATGGATTTACTACGATTATGTTCCCGAAGAGTCAGAGGTTCGTTCAGGTAAGGCACAGGTTACCGGTAAAATCTGCGTAATCGGCTCAAATCTTAATGAGGATAAGCTCAAGGAGCTTTTCGCTTAAGACGAATAATGGATTAATGTAAATTAAGAGGTCAGAAATGAAGACTAAATCAGTATATATGATTAACGGTTTTCTTGAATCCGGAAAATCACAGTTTATTGCATTTACTATTGCACAGAACTATTTCCAGATTAAGGGAACCACATTGCTTATAGTATGTGAGGAGGGAGAAAATGAGTATTCTCCCGAGCTCCTTGCAAAGAGCAGAACAGTAATGGAAGTTATTGAGAATGAGGAGGATTTTAATCCCTCTCACCTTAGCCAGCTTGAGCGCAAGATTAAGCCCGATCGTATCATTATTGAGTATAACGGAATGTGGAATTTCAAGAACTGTAAGCTGCCTTGGAACTGGAAGTGTGAGCAGCAGATTACACTTATTGATGCATCTACATTTACCATGTTCTATACAAATATGCGTTCATTGCTTGCAGAGATGATCAGAAATTCTGAGATGATTATCTTTAATCGTTGCGATAATGTAAGAGATGAGCTTCCCAACTTCAGAAGAAATATCAAGGCTGTAAACCAGGTTGCAGATGTTGTATTTGAGGATGCCAACGGAGAGATAGATGAAATCTTCGAAGAGGACCTTCCTTACGATCTCAGCAAGGATGAAATCGTTCTTGATAACCAGGGATACGGTATTTGGTATCTTGACTGCATGGAGCATGCTGAGAGATATATAGGTAAGCGCCTGGTAATGCAGTGTATGGTTATGCATCCCGACAAATTCCCCAAGGGCTATTTTATCCCCGGACGTATGGCTATGACCTGCTGTGCTGACGATATGGCTTTCCTGGGCTATGCGTGCGAATATGAAGGAAATGAGCAGTTCAAGGACAAGGAATGGGTAGTTGTGACGGCAACATTGACCAAAGAGTATTTCTCTGATTATAAGGGAGAGGGTCCTGTCCTTCACGCTATCTCTGTTGAAAAGTCCAAGGAACCTAAGGATCCCGTAATCAGTTTCGGTTGATAGAGAGCGGCGATAAAATGAGTAACAGTAATAAAAAGATAAAAGCTTCGAATATTGTAGTAGACAGTAAGAGTGAAGCAGGTAAAGAGCAAATCAGCACAGCTAACAAGGATAAAATGTATAAGCTACTGTTGTGGCTCGGAATACTGTGCATGATAGCTTATGTGGTGCTTATGATTGTATTTGTGCAGGAAGGACGCGGAAGCGGAAGAATGCACACCGGTAAGATGATAATGCTGGCATCGGCTATCACAGGCGGCCTTGGAGCTGCTATGCTGACGGTATGTACCTGTATTGCCAAGACCAAGAAGATGTTTTCAATAGCAGTGGCTATGATCGGTATATTTTGTGTATCACTGTATGTAACCTATATGCTGCTTTTGAAGGATTATACCAAGGGTACAAATACTGAAGCTGTCGGAAGTATATTTGCGATAGTGACGGTGGTAAGCCTGTTGGGTGGTATCATTCTTATGATAGTGACGGCTATCCGCAACAAGGTCGAAGAGAAAAGAAGATACAAGAGAAAATAAGATACAAGAGCAAATAAGAAAAATAAGCAATAATATGTTCCAATAAGAATAAAGATATTTGCTAATATTATCAAGTTGAATATAGCTAAAAAATATGCCCTGAACTTCAAACAAATGAGGTTCAGGGCTTTGATTATGTCTATGAGCGCTTTTTTGTACTTTTTTCGCAGTATGTTTATGCGCGCTCGTTGTATTTTTCTTCACAGTATTTGCAGCGAT
>JAKSRV010000040.1 GCA_024403435.1 Lachnospiraceae bacterium | reverse complement strand
ATGTTCCCCGGCGGATTCTCAGCAGGTGATGAGCCTGACGGATCAGCTAAGTTCTTCGCTACCGCATTCCAGAACGAGACTCTTAAGGAAGCTGTAACAAAGCTCCTTCAGGAGAGAGACGGACTTGCACTTGGTATCTGTAACGGATTCCAGGCACTTATCAAGCTCGGACTTGTTCCTTGCGGAGAAATCGTAGGACAGAATGAGAATTCTCCTACACTTACATTCAATACAATTAACCGTCACATCTCTAAGATGGTTTATACTAAGGTCGTTTCAAACAAGAGCCCTTGGCTTGCAGGTGCTGAACTCGGCGCAACATACTGCAGCCCTGCATCACACGGTGAAGGTCGTTTCGTAGCACCCGCTGATGTAATCAAGAAGCTCTTTGAGAACGGACAGGTAGCTACACAGTACGCTGACATAGATGGTAATGTTTCAATGGATGAAACCTGGAACGTTAACGGTTCTTACATGTCAATCGAAGGTATCACGTCTCCCGACGGAAGATGCTTCGGTAAGATGGCACATGCAGAGAGACGCGATAACGGAGTCGCAATCAACATCTATGGTGAGCAGGATCTCAAGATATTTGAGAGTGGTGTAAAGTACTTCCTGTAATCACAATTTATCTTAAAATTTTATAAGCCGCCCATTCAATCACAGCTAACTACGAAGATGTAGTGAAAACAGAGTCCAAAGAAGGATTTCTGCGCTGTGTATTAATGGGCGGTTTATGTGAGTAAAATTAAGCAATTATCAAACGACATCAAAAGGAGCAAAATATGAAAGCATTTCTGATCCTTGAGGATGGTACCGTGTTTGAGGGAACTCATATCGGTGCCGACAGAGAAATTATCAGTGAAATTGTATTCAATACTTCGATGGCAGGATATCTCGAAGTGCTGACCGATCCCTCATATGCGGGACAGGCAGTATGTATGACATATCCTCTGATCGGTAACTACGGAGTATGCTATGACGATATGGAATCACGTCAGGCATGGCCCGATGGATTTATTGTCAGAGAGATTTCAAGAGTAGCCAGCAATTTCCGTTGTGACTGCACATTGGAGGAATTCCTTGTACAGCAGAATATCCCCGGAATCGCAGGAATCGATACCAGACAGCTTACCAGAATCCTTCGTGAGAAGGGTACAATGAACGGCTGCATTACTACCAATGAGAATTATAACTTTGATGAGCTCCTTCCCAAAATGAAGGCGTATACCACAGGCAAGGTTGTGGAAAAGGTTACCTGCCCTGAAAAGTATACACTTGCAGGAACCAAGAATCTCGAGGAAAACGGACCTGTTTCAGGACTTGCCGTATTTGACAAGGATGCATATGAAGCAGGTAAGAGAGAGCCCAGACCTTCACTTGTTACCGAGCTTAACGGTGTGGGACTCAAGGTTGCTCTTCTTGATTTCGGTGCCAAGAAAAATATTGCAGAGTCACTTGCAGCAAGAGGATGCGAGGTTACAGTATTCCCCGCAAACACCAAGGCTGAAGAAATTCTTGAGGGCGGTTTCGACGGAATAATGCTTTCAAACGGCCCCGGAGATCCGAAGGATTGCGGCCCTATTATTGACGAGGTCAGAAAGCTCTACAATTCTGATATGACCATCTTTGCAATTTGCCTCGGACACCAGCTTATGGCACTTGCTACCGGAGCTGATACCCACAAGCTTAAGTACGGTCACCGTGGCGGTAACCATCCCGTTAAGGATCTCAAGACCGGAAGAGTATATATATCTTCACAGAACCATGGTTATGTAGTAGATACCGACAATCTTGATACTGAGATTGCAGTTCCTGCATTTATCAATGTAAATGACGGAACCAACGAGGGTCTTGCATATACCGGCAAGAATATCTTTACCGTACAGTTCCATCCGGAAGCTTGTCCCGGACCTCAGGACAGCGGTTACTTGTTTGACAGATTTATCAGAATGATGAGAGGGGAGGAGAAATAATTATGCCTAAGAATCCTAATGTACATCGTGTAATGGTTATTGGCTCCGGCCCTATTGTAATCGGTCAGGCTGCAGAGTTTGACTATGCAGGAACCCAGGCCTGTCGTTCGCTTAAAGAAGAAGGAGTAGAGGTAATCCTTGTTAACTCTAACCCTGCTACCATTATGACCGACAAGAACATCGCAGATAAAGTATACATCGAGCCCCTTACAGTTCCCGTTCTTGAACAGATTATTGAGAAGGAAAAGCCCGATTCAATACTTCCTTCACTCGGAGGACAGGCAGGACTTAACCTTGGTATGGAACTTGAAGAGTCAGGCTTCCTCAAGGCTCATAATGTAACACTTCTCGGAACTACCGCAGAGACCATCAGAAACGCAGAAGGCCGTCAGGAATTCAAGGATTTGATGGAGAGAATCGGTGAGCCCGTTGCCGCTTCATTGGTTGTTACCAATGTTCAGGACGGTATCGATTTTACCAATTCTATCGGTTATCCTGTAGTACTTCGCCCCGCATATACCCTTGGCGGTTCGGGCGGTGGTATCGCACACAACCAGGTAGAACTTGAGGAGATTCTCGAGAACGGACTCAGACTTTCACGTGTAGGTGAAGTACTTGTAGAGCGCTGCATCGCAGGTTGGAAGGAAATCGAGTATGAGGTAATGCGTGACAGCGCAGGTAACGTTATCACTGTATGTAACATGGAAAACATCGATCCCGTCGGTGTACATACCGGTGACTCTATCGTTGTAGCACCTTCACAGACTCTTTCCGATAAAGAGTATCAGATGCTCCGTACCTCAGCACTTAAGATTATTTCAGAGCTCAAGATTACCGGTGGATGTAACGTACAGTTCGCACTTCATCCCACCAGCTTTGAGTATTGCGTAATCGAGGTTAACCCTCGTGTATCTCGTTCATCAGCACTTGCTTCCAAGGCAACAGGTTATCCTATCGCTAAGGTTGCAGCTAAGATTGCACTTGGATTTACTCTCGATGAGATTAAAAATGCTATTACCAAGAAGACCTATGCATCATTCGAGCCTACCCTCGACTACTGTGTAGTAAAGATGCCTCGTCTTCCTTTCGATAAGTTCATCACTGCTAAGAGAACTCTTACTACTCAGATGAAGGCTACCGGTGAGGTTATGAGTATTTGCAATAACTTCGAAGGTGCTCTCATGAAGGCTATCCGTTCGCTTGAGCAGCATGTAGATTGCCTCAGAAGCTATGATTTCTCAGCTCTTGATGCAGATGAACTCAGAGAGCGTCTCAAGATTGTAGACGACCAGAGAATCTGGGTTATCGCAGAAGCAATCCGCAAGGGAATTTCTTACGATGAAATCCATGAGATTACTATGATCGACAACTGGTTCATCGATAAGCTTGCATCTATCGTAGAGATGGAAGATAAGCTCGTAGAGGTTAAGGATGATGCTTCAAAGCTTACTCCCGAACTTCTTCGTGAGGCCAAGAGAATTGAGTTCCCCGATAATGTAATCGCAAGATTTACCGGTAAGACCGAGGACGAAGTTCTCGCAATGAGACGTGCAAACGGAATCACTCCCGTATATAAGATTGTAGATACCTGTGCAGCTGAGTTTGATGCGGCTACTCCTTACTACTATTCAGTATACGGCGGAGAGAATGAGGCTCGTGAGACCAGCGGCAAGAAGAAGGTTCTTGTACTTGGTTCAGGTCCTATCCGTATCGGTCAGGGTATTGAGTTCGACTATTGCTCTGTACATGCTACCTGGGCATTTGCCAAGGCAGGATATGAGACAATCATTATCAACAATAACCCCGAGACAGTTTCTACTGACTTTGATATCGCAGACAAGCTTTACTTCGAGCCTCTTACCAACGAGGATGTAGAAGCAATCGTAGATATCGAGAAACCCGACGGAGCAGTAGTACAGTTTGGTGGACAGACTGCTATTAAGCTCACCGAGCATCTGATGAAGATTGGTGTTCCTATCCTTGGAACCAAGGCTGAGGACGTAGATGCTGCAGAGGACAGAGAACTCTTTGATGAGATTCTTCAGCAGACCGGAATTCCCCGTGCTGCCGGCGGAACAGTATTTACCGCAGAGGAAGCTAAGGAAGTTGCCAATCGCATCGGTTATCCTGTACTTGTTCGTCCTTCATATGTACTCGGCGGACAGGGTATGCAGATTGCATACAACGACCAGGAAGTTGAAGTATTCATGGAGATTATCAACCGCATAGCTCAGGATCACCCTGTACTTGTAGATAAGTATCTGCAGGGTAAGGAGATCGAGGTTGATGCGGTTTGTGACGGTACAGATATTCTTATCCCCGGTATCATGGAGCATATTGAGAGAACCGGTATCCACTCAGGAGACTCTATCTCAGTATATCCTGCACCTACCATCGGTAAGCTTATCAAGGACAAGATTACAGAGTATACCCGCCGCCTTGCCAAGGCTCTTCATGTAAAGGGTATGATTAACATCCAGTTCATCGCAATCATGGATGAGGTATATGTAATCGAGGTTAACCCTCGTTCATCACGTACTGTTCCTTATATCAGTAAGGTTACCGGTATTCCTATCGTAGATCTTGCTACAGAGGTTATTATCGGCAAGACCATCCGCGAGCTTGGTTATGAGCCCGGATTACAGCCCGAAGCATCACACTATGCTATCAAGATGCCTGTATTCTCATTTGAGAAGATTCGTGGAGCTGAAATCAGCCTCGGACCCGAAATGAAGTCTACCGGTGAGTGTCTCGGTGTATCTGAGCACTATGAGGAAGCTCTCTACAAGGCATTCCTTGGAGCAGGAGTACAGCTTCCCAAGCATAAGCAGATGATTATCACTGTTAAAGATTCTGATAAGGCAGAGGCAGTTCAGGTTGCTAAGCGCTTTGAGAAGCTTGGATATATCATCTATGCAACTCGCTCAACTGCAGCAGCTCTTAATGAGGCCGGTGTAAAGGCTCGTAAGGTTAACAAGATTCAGCAGGAGAGCCCTACAGTTATGGACCTCATCCTCGGACACAAGATTGACCTTGTAATCGACACTCCTACACAGGGCCGTGACAAGAGCCGTGACGGATTCCTCATCCGTCGTACCGCTATCGAGACCGGTGTATATTGCATTACTGCAATGGATACAGCCAATGCACTTGCTAAGTCTCTTGAGAACGCTATGGAGCAGAAGAATCTTGAGCTGATTGATATCGCTTCACTGTAATTTATAATGATAATATGTATCGATATGGTTATAGATTAAGTATATATTGATCGGTCGATTTTAAAGCCATGCATCGTAAGGTGCATGGCTTTTTTATACAGCTGCGAATTTGAAAATTGACACCGTCCGCAACGGTACATATACTTAAATAGTAAGCACTGTAATAGATGCGTTGTGTATTTTTTTGAGAATTTCTGAATATAGAAATACTATGAATGCTTGTTATAAATAGGGGATGTCTATGAATAAAAAAGCGGCTCTTTTGGCAAACGGTTGGAATGGCGAGAACCTTGACATTTTTATAAATGGATTTAATGAATACTTTTCCGATAATGACGTGGATCTCTTCGTGTTTTCTTCGAATATGTTGTCCGGATATAATCAGGTGTTGCGTGATTCGGAGGAGTCAATTTATGAGTTGGCGGACTATTCATTTTTTGATGCAGTTATTGTTTATGGATCGGGAATGAATTCCGGCGATGCGATTGATAAATTTATAAATAAGTGTAATGAAGCTGATATCCCGGTTATTTTACAGGGTATAGATATTGAGGGGATATCTTCTGTTACAATTGACAATTACATCGGAATGAAGAGCCTGTGTGATCATTTGATAGAGCAGCATCATGTGTCGGACGTTGTTTATATCGCCGGCGATGTCGATAACGGTGACTCAAATCTGCGATTGAAGGTTTTGAGAGAATCTCTGGAATCACATGGATATGGATTAAAGGATGAGAATGTCTTTTACGCTATGTGGAATGCCAGAATAATACAGGCATACTTAACTGAGACATATGGCAGCGGAAAGAAAAAACTTCCGGACGCATTTGTATGTGCAAATGACCAGATGGCACTTTCTATATTGTCATTTTTAAAACAGATGGGTATCAAAGTACCGGAGGAAACAATTGTTACAGGCTTTGATAACTTAAGTTCAGGACGTGTATTTTCTCCGTCGCTGGCATCTGTCAATCAGTGTTACAGAGAGCAGGGCATTGAATGTGCCAAGATTTTTGCCGATGTTGTAAAAGATAAAAGAATTGTTAAAAAGAGCGTAGTTCCGACAGCTCTTTGTCCCGGTGAGAGTTGCGGATGTATCAATTGCAAGGGCGAAATCGAATTAAGAAAGGAATTGGGATGTGACAACTGGAGCAAACAGTTCCTTTTTGAGGTTACGCAGGGAAGAGAGATGCATCTCGATATGTGTATCGCATCGAGTGAGGAATATGAAGATATACATAAAAGTATGAATGAGGACTTTTTCAAGACAACCGGTCAGGAGACAAATGACTTCCATATCTATGTTAATCCTCAATACAAAGAGCTTAAGTATATGAATGTGCCCGCGGGGGAGACGGTCGGTCAGCACTATAGTCCTGTTATGGATGTTATAGCGGCCAAGACTGGTGGGGTGATCTATGATGATGCTACTATAGAGGTTAAAAATCTTTTCCTGGGCTATGACGGCACAGGTAAAGGAAGAACCTATGTATTTACACCGTTACGAATCGATGATTTGGTTTTCGGATATATGGTGATGGGATACACCGATAATGCGTTTGAGAGGAAGAAATTCAATGAATTTGCAGGATGCATCAAGACAACACTCACGCAGTATCAGAGAACTATCGAGGCTCATAAGCGAGCTATTCAGATTAAGGAACAGGCCAATGAATTTTTACAACAGACAGTAGAGGCTTTGGCATCTGCGGTTGATGCCAAGGATTCTTATACTCATGGACATTCATCACGAGTTGCAAAATACGCAAGAGACATAGCTCAGCTTGCAGGTTTATCGGAAGAGGCATGTGATGATATTTATCTTGCCGGTCTGTTGCATGATGTCGGAAAAATCGGTATAGATGATAGCATTATCAACAAGGCAGGTAAACTTACCGTTGAGGAGTTTGATGCGATAAAGCAGCATCCTGTTTTGGGAGATGCAATCTTGGCGAAAATACATTTGTCGCCGTATCTCAGTGTAGGTGCCAGACACCATCACGAGAGATATGACGGAAACGGATATCCCGATGGATTGAAGGGAGAAGATATCCCTCAAATTGCAAGAATTATCGCTGTGGCAGATGCATACGATGCAATGACTTCTAAGAGAAGCTATCGTGACATTATGCCGCAGATGCAAGTTCGCGAAGAGTTAATCAACGGAAGCGGTACGCAGTTTGACCCTCAATATGCAAAGCATATGTTGTATCTGATGGACAAAGATGAAGATTACAAAATGAGAGAACAATGGTAATCTCCCAAAATGCTTTTGCGAATGGTTATTTTTGCACTGATTTTCTAGGTACCTTTCGATCTTATGTGTGGTTGTATGGATTCTGAGAGTTACGTGATAATTATTGCTAAATGGAGATGTATTAGATGAGTGATAACAATTCAAATGATGAAAAGGGCAAATTTAAGCTGAATTGGATACGTATTGCATTGACAGCAGTGGGGATTGCTATTGTAGTCGCCGGAGTTGTGATAGGCATATATTCATGTACCAATCATAAAAATACGGAAGTTGATGATAGCGCAGTAAATGAAGATACCATAGCAGATTCAAGTAATACCGGTAGCGAAAATGAGGCATATACAGGAAGCACCACGCAAGTAAGTGATGCTGAATCCGGCGCTGATGAAAATGTTGCGGATGAAGAATACAATGATGCTATAGATGTGGATTCTGAGAAAGCGGATTCAGACAACAATGAAAGTACCTCAGAAAGAGAAATACTTGCGTTTGAAGATGTGGAATTGCCCGAGACATATCCTACATACAATATCAATAATGAGAATGTAAAACTGGTCGGACGATACTATCTCAATGAGGGTAACTGTTGGTGTTCACTGTCGGGCAGCGGAGCTGAATTCTTATATTGCGGGGAAAAGCTTGTCTTGACATTTACTGCTGATGGGGCAAGAGATACTGACGGCAGCAGGGCGCGAGTTGCTGTATATATAGACGGTGAGAGAGTGCTGGATGAGATGCTTGATAAAAAGACTGAGAGTTTCACTGTTTATGAGGGTGAGAGAAAGGCTATCGATGTAAAAATAGTCAAGCTTTCAGAGGTGACGTCGTCGCTGTTTGCTATAAACCCTATAACTGTTGCAGAGGGAGATTATATATTGCCTGCGGAGGAAAAGCCCCATAGAATAGAGTTTATAGGTGATTCAATTACCTGTGGGTACGGCGTGGATGATGAAGACAGAAATCATCATTTTTCAACCTCGACAGAAGATGTGACTCGCGCTTGGGCATACAAAACAGCTGAACTGCTCGATGCGGATTATAGCATCTTTTCATACAGCGGGTGGGGAGTTTATTCCGGATATACCACTGATTCGCAGACTCGTAACGCTGACAGTTGTGTGCCGAGAGTTTATGATTATACAGGTTTTTCATATCAGCAGTTCGACGGAGGGGTTGCACCGCAGGATGTGGAGTGGGATTTTTCTGCATTTATACCCGATGTTGTAGTTATCAATCTGGGAACAAATGATTCCACATATTGTGATACTCCTGACAAGAATGAAGAGTTCTCTGAGGCGTATTGTGATTTTATAGAAAAAATAAGAAAACGCAACCCGGATGCTTACATTTTCTGTGTTTTGGGAACCATGGGTGATGCCATGTTTGCTAATATCGAAGATGCGGTGGAAAGGTATATTTCTGAGACCGGTGATGTCATGGTAAGTACAATTCATCTACCTAACCAGAGCGAGGCACAAGGTATTGCTGCGGACTGGCATCCGACAGAGGCAACTCATTCGATTGCGGCTCGCAAAGTGGCTGATAAAATAAGTGAAATATTAGGGTGGTAAATTGATGTAAACTAACCGTGCATATATTTCGCATTAAAAAGTTTAATAAATTGCACAGTTGCATAAAATAAGGGATATTCGGTGCTTGACCGGGTATCCTTTTTGCTATTGTATATTTCGCTAAACTTTGATTTATTTTAATAAATTTATTATATATTTTAGTGGCGCGCAGAACGGTTATGGTGTAAAATTAGTATGATGTTATATGTTTGGGGAACTATATGTTTTTTGAGTTTTGACTTGTTTTGGGGAGAACAATAGACAAAGATGAGAAAAAAGATAGCTTTCTTTGCCGGCGGTTGGGGCGGTGATTTTATACAGAGCGTTATGGAAGGCATTATCAATGTCGCTGAAAGAGAGAATGCCGACGTATTTGCTTTTTTAAATTATTCGCTGGCTAACAATTTATATACGAATAACGATGCTGAGGTAAACTTGTACAAGCTGCCGGATATGAAGGAATTTGACGGCGTTATTTTGCCTGCGAATACTTTCAATTTGAAAGAAGAGAAGGATTATTTGTTGGAAGAGATTGCCAAATATAATATTCCGACTGTCAGCATTGAGTATCCCATAGAGGGGATGCCTGTTATTTCGTCTGACAATTATTCCGGAATGTATTCTTTGGTTGAGCATATGATTCAGGTGCATAAAATCAAGAATGCGTTGTATATAAGTGGTCCTGCAGATCATCCTGAAGCAATGGAGAGACTGCGTGCGTACAAGACTGCCATGGCTCAGAATTATATCGAGATTCCCGAGGATGGAATCAGATACGGAGATTGGGCGAAGGAGAAGATTCCGGGAATTATCGATGAGTGGCTTGAGAATCACGGAGAATATCCGGAAGCTATTATTTGTGCCAACGATATAATGGCTATTGCCACGTATAACTACCTCCATTCCAAGAATATTAAGATTCCCAGAGAGGTCAAGGTAACGGGTTATGACTGCACTAGACTCGGGCAGGCACAGCACCCGCCTATCGCATCGGTTACTCATGAATGGGATACGATGGGAAAAATTGCTGCCGAAAATCTATTCGCTCGTATTGACAGCAGACCAACTCTTATGCGTATGAGATTAACTACTCGATTTATTCAGGGCGGAAGCTGTGGATGTCGAGTAATGAGTGATATAGAGAATATCGGTAACAGTGCGGTACTTGCCGGTACCATGGATCCGATAGATATGGACTCACATTTCAGACATTTCTATACAACTGTTCGTAAGGTTAAGAATAAGTATGACCTTCACAACAGTTTGTCATATTATTTCAGCCGCAACAATCAGGTTGAGGGCAAACAGTTCAAGATGTTCCTGGACCCGGAATTTTTCAATTTGGATAAGGAAATGCCGGAGAAAATGGAATTAACATTCAAAGATAAGTATGATCTGATTGTTGATATTGTGGATGGCAAGAGCCTGCCATATCGTGAACTCGACAGAAGAGAATGTATTTTTGAGACAGCGGAGAAGTCTGATAAACCCGGATATTACGTATTTGTAACCTTATATGCAGAGACATTATTGTATGGATATGCGATGATGTCCGGTCCTCTCAATGTTGCCAGCGAGAGCCAGTTCTATATCTGGACTCAGCATATGAACTCAGCTCTTGAGCAGGTCAGAAATAACATGATGCTTGATAAGCTGTGGCATGAGGTGGCGGAGAGATCTATCACCGATGCACTGACAGGCGCATACAACAGACATGGTTGCGAGCAGACCACATATCCTATGATGATAGATTGGGGTAAAAAGGGCGGTACTGCATTGGTAATGTTGGTTGACGTAGATCGAATGAAGATTATCAATGACCGTTTCGGACATGCGAGCGGCGATGAAGCGTTGAGAGTTATCACAGATTCAATCAAGAAGGCATTGCCTGAGGGTTATCAGGTGTCACGTTACGGCGGAGATGAATTCTTTGTCGGAGGTGTAATGATTGATCCGGATGAATCTACTGAGGAGATGGTTCGCAAGCTGGAGGAATCTCTTGCAGACGAGGTTGCCAAGCGCAATATCGAATACAAGCTTACAATGAGTATCGGATGTGCGAAGGCCATACCTAAGAACGTAGTAGATATAGAAAAAGCTCTTGTAGTTGCAGATAAGGATATGTACACTCGCAAGGAGCTTCATCACAATTCATAATAAAGGCAGGATTCTGTTTACAATGAGTAATGAAATGAAATGGGTATCAATGTGGGGAAATGCGGTTTCTATCAATGAACACCGCCCCGAGACCTACGGTAAAAATCTCACATTGAGATACCCGATATATTGTCCTTTGAACGGAACAAAGGTCAGAATTAATTTCGATAATTACTGCGGAACAGAAAGCGTTTGTATTACAAGGGCTTCGTTATATATTAACGAGGCCTTTTATCATGTGCTTTTTGGTGGGCAGGAAGGCTGTAAAATAGAAGCGGGGCAGCAGGTTACATCGGATGAAATCGATGTTGAGGTTAATGCCGGGGATGAGATGTTAGTCAGCTTCTATATGGAAGATTTTACCGAGCTCAGATCGGCTGTTGTGGCGATGGGGCCTCTTTCTTCGGGAATATTTGCGGTGGGTGATATGACCGAGGTTACAGATATACCCAAGGAAGTATGCGCCAAGACCAAGAATTTCTATTTCCTGAACAATATCTCGGTATACACTGAAAAAAGTAATACGGCAGTAGTATGCTACGGTGATTCTATCACTGCACAGGATTGGCCCGATTATCTGACGCTTATGCTCAAGGGCGGACGTAGAACCGTAATCAGACGTGCCACCAGTGGCTCGAGAATTTTGCGGGAATATGATAATATAACCTACGAATCGTATGGATTGATGGGAAAGAAGCGCTTTTTGCACGAGGTGCCGACCGATGGGGCTGATACGGTGATTATTCAGCAGGGAATAAATGATATTATTCATCCCGTAGGTACTGATGTGAATCCCTTCAGACCGATGTCGGATTTGCCTACCACAGAGGAATTGATAGGCGGACTGAAATGGTATATTGAGCAGGCACGTACAATGGGCTATAAGGTGTATGTAGGTACACTGTTGCCGATTGAGGGCTGGAGAACATATGCCGAATTCCGTAACGATTTGAGAAATGAATATAATAACTGGATCAGAACGACAGATTTGATTGACGGAGTTATTGATTTTGACAAAGCGCTTTGCAATCCGGAGAATCCCAAGGCTTTTCTGAAGGAGTATGACAGCGGAGACCACCTTCATCCGAGCGCAGCGGGATATAAAAGAATGGCGGAGACAGCATATGAAGTGCTGATTGGTCATAATAAATAACATAGAGGTTTTTATGAAACAGGGTGGATATACAGATATCAAACCTAAAAAAATAATAATACTGTATGCATTGATTTCCGTGGTCATGGTCTTTTTTGCCATAGTAGGAACGAAGCTGAATGCAAGCGGAAATATAGTATGGAATGCTAAAACCGCAGCCGTGATATCGGCGTTAAGCATAGGACTCGGTGTGGTGTGCGGCTTTGCCATATTTTATGCAACAATCCTTGTGCAGAAGCTGATTGCCTATATGGGAGGCAGGCTCAGACTTGAAGGAGACAAGGTTCCGGGAGGACTCAAGAAACCTTGGGTTATAGGAATTATCGCAGGAGTATTTATTCTGGCATGCTATATTCCGGGTTTCCTTGCATGTTATCCGGGAATATGCAGTTACGATGCCGGCCCGCAGGCGATGCAGATTTTTACTAATGAGTATTATCAGCACCATCCGCTGGTTCATACATTGCTGATTAAGGCCTGCCTCAATATTGGAATGGCAATCGGCGGAAGCTATGAAACGGGAATAGCGGTTTACAGTATCATTCAGATGCTTATATTTGCGGCTGTATTCGCGTTTGGCATTTCGGTAGCATTCAGACTTATATCCCAAAAGAGTTTGCTGTGGGCTTATATATGGTCTGTTATTGTCGCAGTATTTTGCGGATTGTTTGAATATAATCGTTATATGGCAATAACCGTTACCAAGGACGGGTTGTTTGCGGTGTTTTTCCTGCTTCAGTTTGTATTATTTGTATGCATGCTGGATAAAGTGGGAAACGGACAAAAAATCAAAGGACTGTATGCGGCATACGGGATTTCATTAGTGTTGTGCGGAGTACTCAGAAACAATGCGATTTATGCATTGGCTGTTGTTATACCGATAGAGGCTTTGATTTGCCTGATTAAATGGATTGGCTACAGGCGTGGTGCTAAAACTAATAACGACAAGCCCACAAATAATCATACAGACAAGCTCGCTGATAAGCCTGCAAACAATCCTAGAAATAAGCCTACATTCGAAACTATGCTTACAGTCACCACCGTGGCCGCGGTTGTGCTTGCATTTATTGTTTTGAAGGCTGTTGCAGGTGCTACAAACGCGACACCGGGAGATAAGCGAGAGATGCTCTCGGTGCCCATTCAGCAGCTTGCACGCACGGCGGTATATCACAGCGGACAGATGGTAGTGCCGGAGGATGATGCGACCTTGGATGCGGAGTCAATGGCGCTGATTAATGACTTTTTTCTGTATGACAGTTTCAAGCTGTATGAGCCCGACATATCGGATCCTGTCAAGCGTAATACCAACACATATGTGGCAAGGTATAGGGCCAAGGAGTTTTTGAAGACGTACGTAGGACTTCTTGGGAAGTATCCCGGGGATTATGTAAATGCATTTGTTGCGGTAGAAAATGGATTTCTGAATATAAACGATACCTCGCATGCATTTGTTAATCAGAAAGATTATTCAAACGGAATGGGTTATGTGCAGACACATTGGGATATGTACATTGCGGACAACGGTATAAATCAGAACAGCAAATGGCCCGCATTGTATGAGAAGATGGAGAGCTGGGCAAGCGGCAATAAATATCTGGACTATCCGATAGTGAGATATTTCTATATGCCCGGAATGTATTTGTATATTTTCCTGTTCGCATTTGCTACTCTGATTAAAGATAATAAAAAATCTCTGCTCACAGAGCTGGGAATAGTGATTTTGTATTTTGCAACCTGTTTGCTGGGACCTACGGTGCAGATGAGATATGTATATCCGTTTGTGATTATCTGCCCGTTTATGTTGCTGATGTCCGTGTGCTTGGACAGAAACGAAAAAGAAAATAACAAAGAGTAATAAGTCGTGATTTACGACAGAAGAGTAAAGAAAGGGTTCGGTGAAGGCCGAACCCTTTAATTATGCAAGCATAACAATTAGTGTGAAAAAGATTTATAAAAATATGTAAAAACATATATGGAAATATGGAATACCATATACTATAATTCAAGGGTATGCCATTTCGCATATAGTACTGTATTAATGGGCATATGGCCCTAAAATTATAAAAAAGAAAGAGGAAAGAGTTATGTCAGAAAACACTAAATCAGGTGGATGGCGTGAGAACAAATGGTTCAGAGCTGCTATCCCCGGCTTGCTGCTCCACTGCAGTATCGGTACAGTTTATTGCTGGTCTTATGTAAGTAACGGTATCAGCGATTACATCGGATATGATGTAAAGACCGTAAACTGGGCATTCAGTATTGCAATCCTTTTCCTTGGATTGTCAGCTGCATTCTTAGGAAACTTTGTAGAGAAGGATATTCACAAGGCTTCACTTATTGCTACCTTCTGTTTCTCATTAGGTATGGCAGGTACAGGTTTCTTTGTATGGCTCGGTGGTAGATCATACAATGGTGGACAGGGTACTCCCAGTATTCTGGCACTTATCGGTATTTTCCTTTGCTATGGTGTTATCATGGGTATCGGTCTTGGTACCGGTTACCTCTCACCTGTTAAGACACTTATGCTTTGGTTCCAGGATCGTAAGGGTCTTGCTACAGGACTTGCAGTTGCAGGTTTCGGTGCAGCTAAGGCTATCGGAGCTCCTATCATGGAAGCACTTCAGGAGAACCCCAAGGTTGGTGTTGTAAAGATGTTCTATTTCCTTGCAGCAGCTTATTTTGTAATGATGTTCCTCGGACACTTACTTCTCAAGAAGCCTGCAGGATGGCATGAGCCTTCAAGCTCAGAGAAGAAGCCTTCTATCATGGAAGTTCTCAAGACCAAGTCTCTTGGCAACTACATCGGTATCTGGCTTATGTTCTTCCTTAACATTACTTGTGGTCTTGCTATTATCTCTTACGAGAAGCAGCTTTTCATGACTGTAGGTTTTGTAGGTATTGCAGGTACTCTTGGTGCTATTTCAGCTGTATTCAATGCAGGCGGACGTCTTGGTTTCTCTGCATGGGCTGATACCATGAATGACAGAAACACCATCTACAAGCTTATTTTCATCCTTTCAATCGTATTTACCGCTATCGTTCTTATTACCAACGGTATCGTTAATCAGGGACAGAGCACAGTTCTTGCAGTTCTTGTAGTAGCACTTATCTTTGTAGTAAATGCAGGTTACGGCGGAGGATTCTCTAACGTTCCTACACTTCTTTCAGACCACTACGGAATGGGCAGCATCTCAGCTATCCACGGTATTACTCTTTCTGCATGGGGCTTCGCAGGTATCGCAGGTCCTCAGCTTGCAGGTCTTATCATCAAGCTTTTCGGTGGTGATACTGTTAAGTTTGAGAGCCACGGCAAGACCTATATTGCTAACCCTCTCGGATATCAGAGAATACTTATTGCAACAGTTGCTCTTTATATCCTTTCACTCGTTATCTGTCTCTTGCTCGTAAAGCCCACCGAAAAGGCTCTCGCAGCTAAGAAGGCAAAGGCTGAAGCTAAGAATAAGTAATTTCTGTTAGAGATTATATATAAATAGTTTATTGTAGACTCCGAAGTCAGAGATGATTTCGGAGTCTTTTTTGTAATAGCGAAGTTATCGGTATTACCTTTGCGTAACATATACTCAGCAGAATTGAAAATATGGAACGAGTTTTCTACTACGAGTAGATTGCGCAAATAGTATTTTGAGAATACTTTTGTTATAATGAAATTTATGGATAACAAGAGAAACTATCAGCGTGAGCTGGAAAAGATAATTGAAAACAATGAGAAAATATTAGCATGTGGTTCGGAAGCGGATATGCCTAAATCTATTCCTACGCTCTTTATTCATGCATGCTGTGCACCGTGCAGCAGCTATTGCCTGGAATATTTGTGCAAGCACTTTAGGATTACGGTTTTTTATTACAATCCCAATATCACCTTTGAAGCAGAATATGTTCATAGAGTGGAAGAGGAGAAAAGACTGATTTCTTCATACAATGACGAAATGACCACGGGTACAAGAGAAGGCTATCCTATTGAGGTGGTCGAAGGAAAGTATGATCCGGAATCATTTTATGCAATGGCAAAGGGATTGGAGATGGTTCCCGAGGGTGGTGAGAGGTGCTTTAGATGCTTTGATCTAAGACTCAGGGAGACCTTCGAGGAGGCTAAACGCCTGGCTGCGCAGGGGAAGATTTATGATTATATCACCACCACACTTACGATATCACCGCTTAAGAATGCGGCGAAGCTCAATGAGATAGGTGAGTCGCTGCAGGCGGAATATGGTATAAAGTGGCTTCCGTCGGATTTTAAGAAAAAGAACGGTTACAAGAGATCGATAGAGTTGTCCGCGGAGTATGATTTGTACAGACAGGATTTCTGCGGATGTGTGTATTCAAAGGCAGAGCGTGAACGCTCGATAAAACAGGAGAACAAGATATGATGGATAAAGTGTATAGCGGACCCGATCCGGACATGGATGATGAATCGATGCGTCTGGTGTATGCAGGTCCGGTGGACATGAATATACAGAGCAACAGAGTGGTGATGAACGCTATTTATGCGGCTCCTGCACCAAAACGTTTTGATTTGAACAATATGACAAAAAAATGTCCTGCGTGCGGAGCGGACGTTAGCGTTAAGGCTAATTTTTGTATAAATTGCGGAACTTCACTCAGACAATCCAATCAGCCCTATCCGAATAACAAGGGTATCGATGCATAGATGTATGAATGCATATGTGTATCGATCGTAGATGTATTGTTGCATGGATGCATAGCAGTGTAGCGGCGGGGGACGAAGGATGAAATATGAGTTGAAGCAGTGCGTATGGGAGATAACGCTTGCCTGCTGCTTTTCGTGTAAGTATTGCGGCTCAAAGGCCGGAAAAGCACGTGAGAACGAACTGACTACCGAGGAGTGCATAAATGTTGCGGACCAACTCGGAGAGCTTGGTTGCAAACGTGTATCCTTGATTGGCGGTGAAGTCTTCATGCGAAGAGACTGGCCGGATATCGTGAGACGCTTGGGCGACAACGGTATTGCAGTAAATATCATAACCAACGGTTTTGTTTTTACAGAGGATATACTGACTAAACTTAAAAATCTGAGAATAGAATCTGTATCTGTATCCATCGACGGACCCAAAGAGGTTCATGACAAATACAGACAGGATGGCAGCTTCGACAGAGCAATCAGAGCAGTGGATACTCTATGCAAGGCGGGCTTTGCGGTATCCGTAATCAGTACACTCAACAGTGAAAATGCAAAGATGCTTAATGAAATGTATGAGGCACTTAAGCAGTATCCTATATTTGCTTGGCAGCTGCAGGCCTGTTCACCGATGGGAAATGCCGCAGCGGAGGGGATTGATTACAGATTTGATTTTGAAAAAGTCATAGCCTTTGTGGTTGAGAATATGAGAACTGCGCCGTTTGCATTGGGTGTGGCTGACAACATCGGATACTTTACTCCAGATGAGGGCTCGATTCGCGGCAACATGAGCGGTGGTGCAGTCTACACGGGGTGCAGCGCCGGACTGAGCGCAATAGGTATTGATAGTGTGGGCAATGTCAGAGGCTGTGAATCGATGTACGATGAGTGTTTCAATGAGGGTAATCTCAGAGAGAAGAGCCTCAGAGAAATCTGGGAGAATCCGAACGGATTTGAATATAACCGCAAGTTTACATCGGATATGCTCACGGGCAAATGCAGTACTTGTGCCGTTGGAAAATATTGCGGAGGCGGTTGCAGATCCTACAATCATTTCGTGCACGGAAAATTGTATGAATCGCCGTTTTGTGCGAGACATTGATTTGACAGAAGATTTGCGGTACAATTGTTTAGTTATGTTTATGTTAAAAATGTAGTGGATAAGAGGAAGAATCATGAAGAAATTACTTGATTTGCTCACCGCTGAGATGGGCAAGGCATTTGAAAAGGCAGGATATTCCGCAGACCTCGGCAAGGTTACAGTTTCTAACCGCCCCGATCTTTGCGAGTATCAGTGTAACGGAGCAATGGCAGGTGCAAAGCAGTACCACAAGGCTCCTATTATGATTGCTAACGAAGTGGCTGCGGTTCTTGAAGGAGGAGAAGTATTCTCTGAAGTATCTGCAGTAGCACCCGGTTTCCTTAATCTTAAGCTTGCAGAGAGTTATCTTGCAGCATATCTCAAGGAGATGAGAACTGCCGATAAGTTCGGTTTTGAAGCAGAAGGTAAAGAAACAGTAGTGATTGATTACGGCGGAGCAAATGTTGCAAAGCCCCTTCACGTTGGTCATATCCGTTCAGCCGTTATCGGTGAGGCGGTAAAGAGAATATACAAGTTTGCAGGCAACGAAGTTATCGGTGATGTTCATCTTGGAGACTGGGGTCTTCAGATGGGTCTTGTAATTATGGGACTCAAGGAGAGAAAGCCCGATCTTGTATACTTTGATGATTCGTATACCGGTGAGTATCCCGAGGAGGCTCCTTTTACAATCTCTGAGCTTGAGGAGATTTATCCCGCATCAAGTGCAAAGTCAAAGGCAGATCCCGAGTACAAGGCACTTGCAATGGAAGCTACCAAGAAGCTCCAGGACGGTGTGCGCGGATACCGTGCAATCTGGGATCACATTATGAAGGTGTCTGTTACCGACCTCAAGAAGAATTACGGTTCACTCAACGTAAGCTTTGAGCTTTGGAACGGAGAGAGCAGTGTTCATGACCTTATCCCTTCAATGGTTGATTATATGAAAAAAGGCGGCTGGGCTCATGAGAGCGAGGGCGCACTTGTTGTTGATGTAAAGGAAGAGACCGATACCAAGGAGATTCCTCCCTGCATGATTTTGAAGAGTGACGGTGCTTCACTTTACAATACTACCGATCTTGCAACCATCATGTATCGTATGAGCGATATTAAGCCCGATCGTATTGTATACGTAGTAGATAAGCGTCAGGAGCTTTATTTTGAGCAGGTATTCCGTTGCGCACGTAAGACCGAGCTTGTAAAGCCCGAGACCAAGCTCAACTTCCTGGGCTTCGGAACAATGAACGGTGCTGACGGCAAGCCCTTCAAGACTCGTGACGGTGGTGTTATGCGCCTTGAGAACCTGATTGCCGATACCAAGGAAGAGATGTTTACCAAGATTAAGGAAGGACGTCCCGTTACTGATGAAGAAGCAAAAGAGATTGCTGATATCGTAGCTATTTCGGCTCTTAAGTACGGCGACCTTTCTAACCAGGCTTCAAAGGATTATGTATTCGATATTGACAGATTTACTTCATTCGAAGGAGATACCGGTCCTTACCTTCTTTACACCATAGTACGTATCAAGTCTATCCTCAATAAGTATACCGAGAATGGTGGAGATTATACCAAGACAGAGCTTGGTAACGCAGGCAATCCTTTTGAAAAGGCTCTCGGAATGCGCCTTGCACAGTTCGGCGAAATGATGAGTCAGGCTGTTAATGAGCTTGCACCTCACAAGATTTGCGGATATGTATATGATGTGGCCAATCTGTTTAATAAGTTCTATCACGAGACACAGATTC
>JAKSRV010000004.1 GCA_024403435.1 Lachnospiraceae bacterium | reverse complement strand
TTGCGAGAGACCTCTGCAGAAAGAGTTCGCCGGAAACATTCCAGAATATCAAGTTGATTGATAACCGTAACTATGCAGATCTCCTTCGCAGAACAATGGATAATGTTAATACCGGCGGTCATACCGTAATACTTACTCCGGGACGTTACAATGCAGCTTATTTTGAGCATTCGTATCTGGCAGAGAAGACCGGCGCACATCTTGTTACCGGTTCGGAATTGTTCGTAGAAAATGATTTGCTTTATTACGTAGGTGCGAGCGGAGTGAAGGAAAAAATCGGAGCAGTATACAGAAGAATTTCCGATGAATACCTCGATCCGATGAACTTTAATCCCGAATCACTGATTGGTATTCCTCATATATATGACGTATTCAGAAAAGGCAATGTAGCGCTTCTCAATGCACCCGGTAACGGCGTTGCGGATGATAAGGGTATTTATTATTTCGTACCCAAGATGATTAAGTATTATCTGGATGAGGAGCCTATTCTTAAAAACGCACCTACTTATCTTCCTTTCTATGAGGATGATATGAAATATGTACTTGAGCATTTCGATGATTTGGTACTCAAGGATGTAGCTGAGGCGGGCGGTTACGGAGTTGTATTCGGCAATACCATGACTGCTAAGCAGAAGGAGGATTTCATCACTCTTCTGAAAGCTGAGCCCAGAAGATTTATTGCTCAGGAAGTAATCGATTTCCAGGATCTCGATATCATGGACGAGGGAGAGATAGTAGCAAGAAAGGCAGACTTAAGAGCATTTGTACTGATGGCTGACGAACCCTTAGTTTGGGCAAGCGGCCTCACAAGATTTTCACGTAACCCTGATTCATTTATTGTTAATTCATCACAAGGCGGAGGTTTCAAAGACACATGGGTATTATCTCAGTAGAACAGGTTGATCATCTTTATTGGTTGGGCAGATATACAGAGAGAGTTTATACAACACTCAATCTGTTTGCCAAGAGTTTCGACATGATGATTGATGCAGACGATGAAATTTATCACAAGTATTGCAAGTCTTTGGATATACCGGATATCTATGAATCAAAGGAGGATTTCCTGCGCAGATATCCCTTTGACGAGACTATAGCAGACTCTATCATCAGCAATCTGATCAGAGCTTATGACAATGCTATTGTACTCCGAGAGACTATCGGTTCCGATGCGTTGTCTTATATTCAGCTTTCTATTTATGCCATGAACAATGCGGCAAAGAGCAGCTCTCCAATGATTGAGCTTCAGCAGATTATGGATGAGATATTGTCATTCTGGGGTATCGTAGATGACCAGATTGATGTAGAGCAGATCAGAAATATAATCAAGGCCGGCAAGCGTATAGAACGTATCGATTTATATGCTCGTCTCAGACTTGATAAGAATAAGTTAAAGAGAGAGATTCAGAGAATGATTCCCAGAGTACTCAGAAGCGGAATCAAGTATGACGAGCCTTCTCTCAGTACCGTAAGTACACTTATCAATGAAAGTAATACAGATTATCAAGGAATAATAGCTAACGTAGAGGCTATTATTGCGTAAAGAATGAAGGTGTTAAAATGGCTTTTTTGAACTACGAATATTCTATGAAAATCAGTTATTCGGAACCGGTTGATAAATGCTACTTTACAATAAAATCTATTCCGGCAAATGATTTCAGACAGATTGGTATATCGTATGATATCAGCTTGACTCCGCCGACCACATACTCTGAAAGTAAAGATTCTTTTGGAAACATTCAGATAATCGGAAGCGAGGGTGAACCTCACGGAGAATTTGTTTTTACAATCAAAGGTCTTGTAGAGACACATCCTGTTAGTATTACGGAAGGAGTAAGTTCCAATACCGTCGGAATGTATAAATATCCGCACGGAAAATGTATCCCGGGAGACGACATCAAAGCCTTCGCAGAGGAAATAAGGGACGAAGTGATGGGATTTGCTTCAGACAAAGACAAGTGCTATCAGATAATGCACAGACTCTACGAAAGAATGATTTATGAGAGTGGAAGCACGGAAGTATCTACTACCGCTGAGGAAAGTTTCTCGAGCGGTAAAGGTGTGTGCCAGGATTTTTCACATATCTATATTTGCTTACTCCGACTGTTTTCAATTCCTGCCAGATATGTGTGCGGACTGATTGTCGGAGAGGGCAAAAGTCATGCATGGGTTGAAGCTGCATGTGATGGCAAGTATATCGCATTTGATCCTACTCACGATACCGAGATTACAGATGAGTATATCAAGTTGGGTGTGGGAAGAGACGCAACGGATTGCGCTATCAACCGCGGTGTAATGTGGGGAGGCGGAACGCAGACTCAGGACATTATGGTTAAGGTTGAAAAGTATTATTGATCGCATAATTAGGGATAAGAGGTAACAATATGGTAGAAGTAATTGCATCGGTAGGTTTGCCTATCGATGAAAAATTGATGATTCAAAAAAACAGAATTAAGCCTGCACTCAAGGCTGACGGTGATATGAAAAGAATCAGCATCGTAACCGGTATTCACGGTGACGAGCTAGAAGGTCAGTATGTGTGCTACGAGTTGCAGAGAAGAATTGCACAGGAAAGCGATAAGCTCGCCGGAATAGTAGATATATATCCGGCAATGAATCCTCTGGGCATAGATTCAATCACCAGAGGTATACCTGCTTTTGACCTCGATATGAACAGATTGTTCCCCGGAAATATTGACGGTAATATGACCGAGTATTTGGCAGCGGGAATAATGGAGGACGTTGCAGGTTCCGATTGTGTTCTTGATATTCATGCAAGCAATATTTATCTTACAGAGATCCCCCAAATCAGAATTAACGAGCTTCATGAGAAGACCCTGGTTCCACTTGCGCAGAAGGCGAATGTGGACTTTATTTGGGTGCATGGAGCAAGCACTGTTTTGGAATCTACTTTTGCTCACAGCTTGAACAGTATCGGTACTCCCGTACTGGTAGTTGAGATGGGCGTGGGAATGAGATTGACCAAGACCTATGGAGATCAGCTCATTGACGGTATTTTTAACCTGATGAAGGAACTGGGAATATGGACGGGAGAAGTGGCTGAGGTTAGAGAACCTATGATATCCAGAAAGCCCGATGATGTAAGCTATCTGAATGCATCTGCAAGCGGATTGTTTATTCCCGAGGTCAGCCATGGTGCAAGACTTCAGGCGAATGATTTAGTCGGAAGAATTGTAGATCCCCTGTGCGGAAGGGTGCTTGATGAAGTGCGCGCACCTCTGGCAGGAATGCTTTTTACTATCAGAGAATATCCTATAGTTGATGAGGGTTCTTTGATGGGAAGAATTCTTAAGGAGGAGGTCTGCAAGTATGAATAAGAAAATTATTTTTGAAATAAAAGGAATGTACAGAGATGATTTCAGAGTGACCGGATATGAGTTCGGAAGCGGTGACAAATCTGTATGTATAGTAGGTAATACTCGCGGTAACGAAATTCAGCAGATTTATTGCTGCTCACAGTTGATTAAAAAAATGAAGCAGCTCGAGGATGAAGGAAGAATTAAGAAGAATTGCAAGATTCTGATTATACCTTCTATTAATCCTTATTCCGTAAATATTCAAAAGCGTTTCTGGCCTACCGATAACACGGATATTAACAGAATGTTCCCCGGTTATGATTTGGGAGAAACCACACAGAGAATAGCCGGCGGTGTGTTCAAAGAAATCATGGATTATAAGTACGGTATTCAGTTCACTTCCTTCTATACTCCGGGCGATTTTGTGCCTCACGTAAGATATATGAAGGAGGGTTATACCACTGCCGAGGAAGCCAAGAAGTTTGGCATGAAGTATATTGTAGAGAGAAGTGTAAGACCTTATGATACTGCTACTCTTAACTACAACTGGCAGGTATGGGATACCACTGCTTTTTCTCTTTATACCAATGCTACTGAGAGAATCAGTAATACCGGAGCAGGACAGGCTGTTATCGCTGTAATGAATTTCCTTGCCAACAGCGGAATCATCAAGTACAGCGCTATAAGCGAAAAGAAGACTCGTGTAATTGAAGATACGGAACTCATTTCTGTAAGAACCGAGAAGTCGGGCTTCTTTGAGCCTATGGTCAAGGCAGGTGAGAAGGTTGATGCGGGCACTCCTTTAGCTAATATTTTGGATCCTTATGAGGCTACTATTTTGGAGACTCTGTATGCACCTGTGGACGGTACAATATTCTTTATCCACAATGCACCTCTCACATACGCCAATACCTCTGTAATAAAGATGCTGGGAGATGAATAAGCCTTGGCCGGTAAGAGTAAAAAAGTCCGAATACCGGGCATAGGAATGCGTATAATTAAATCCGCGATTGCAGTGGCTTTGTGTTTGTTGATTGACCTGCTGCGTAATGGATCGGGAATGGTGTTCTATTCAATGCTTGCTGCGCTCTGGTGCATTCAAATGTATCGAAGCAATACTATAAGTAATGCGATTCAAAGAACAGTCGGCACAATAGCCGGTGCGGTGTATGGATTGATATATATACTGGGATATCCATATATTGTCAGGGGAGTCGGACACAATTTTTTGATAGAAGCTATATGTCTGTTCGTAAGCATAGTGCTGGTTTTATATACCACGGTACTGATTAAGAAAAAGCAGGCATCGTATTTTTCCTGCGTAGTATTTTTGAGTATTGTTATCAATCATATCGGAGATGTTAATCCGTACAGCTTTGTGTGGAACAGATTCCTGGATACGATGATAGGTATTGTAATTGGTATACTGATCAACAACGTACGCTTATGTTTCAGACCGGACAGACGAACATTGTTTGTATCCGGGGTAGACGATATTCTGGTAGATGAGAATAATAAAATCAGTGCGTTTTCCAAGGTCGAGCTCAATCGTATGATAGAGGACGGAATGCGTTTTACACTTGCGACAAAACGTACTGCGGCTTCGGTAATCGAACCACTGTCTGATATCAATTTTAAGTATCCGATAATAGTGATGGACGGTGCCGCTTTATATGACGTCAAAAACAGTGAGTATGTCAAGGAATATGTGATCTCATCGAAATCGGCATCTGAGATCAACAGCCTGATAAAGCAGCATGATTTTAGTCCGTATGTCAATGTTATTATTGATGATACACTGCTGATTTATTATGGCGATACAGATGATGAAGTTAATTGCAGACTGGTTAATACGTTGAAGACTTCTCCGTTTAGAAATTATATAAAAAGAGAATTCCCTGGCGATGAAAATGTAGTTTATTTTATGCTGCTTGATAAATCAGACAAAATAGATGCTTTCTATGAGGTGTTATGTGAAAATGAATACGATAAGCGTCTGAAAATACTTAAGTATGAGTCTAATGATTATCCCGGCTATTCATACATTAAAATCTATAATAAAAATGCTTCCAAGGAAAACATGCTGTTGTATCTGAAGGAGAATTATGACATAGAAAATACCATGACTCTTGGTACCATAGAGGGCAGGTATGATATCATCATAAAAGAAAATAATTTTGATGATATGGTAAGAAATGTCAGACGCAGATATGAGCCGATGTTTGGAATTAAAAAGAGTATATAAGGCTGTAAAATGTGACGTGCGAAAAAGGAGTTATTTTTTGCACGTCATTTTTGTTTCTCGTATTTGAGCAATTATTCGGTATATTATTTGGATGATTTATGGAATAATATAAAATATAAAATCTATCAGGGGAGCGGGGGCTATGAACAGTTTATTATTTAAGGATAAAGAGATACAAGAACCCGGTGTTATTCCGGCTTTTTTTGTTGACCTAAATCTGGATCAGATAATTGACAGAATCACTGAAGACTGGGGCGATGAGATTAGGCAACTGTATTATATTATGCCCGACGGCCGCGGTGAAGAGGATTACAGACGTGGCGTATACAGGGACATCTGTAAGGATGATACCTATGAAAAACTGATGGCTTTTTTGGACCTGATAAAAGAGCGCAATGAATGTAAGGCCAAGATTGAAAATCTCTCTGATCATGATCAAAAAAATGTGTGGTACCTAAGAGAGGTGGGCGTTTATTTTGAAGCCGTTGAGCTGCTTAAAAGCATACTCGCCAACAGTAATCTTAAGTCTGAGGGGATTAACAGATTAAGGGATTTTATCAAAACATATACGGATACCAAGGAATACACAGAACTCAGTAAAAATGCAGAAATGCTTCTTGCCGAGCTTCGTAGCTTCAAAGTACTGATTACTTATGATAATGGCAAGATTTTTGTTGATGAAGGAATCGGTGGACTGCCTTATGAGGAGTTCCTTAGTAAAAGTTTTCCAAATGTAAAAAGAAACTTCAGGACTCCGTTCAGCGCCTCGGATGAGTTGTCTGATTTAGAGGATGCCGTTATAAGATTGTATAAAAAAAGCCATAAGGATTTTTTTGTAAAAGTTGCAGCTTTTGCAAAAAATAAAGACAAGTATGTAAACAGGGAGGTAATGAATCTTCCGAAGGAATTCTCATATTATCTTTCGTTCATTAAGTTTATGAATAAGATGAAGGAGAGAGGATTTGCTTTTTGTGATCCTGAAGCCGGAGGCGAAAAGTTGTCAGCGTCAGAGATGTATGATCTTGCTCTTGCGTGCACCAATTACGAGGCTCAAAAGGAAGTAGTATCCAATGATTTTGACCTTCGTGACGGTGAAAAGTTTATAGTTTTAACCGGACCTAATCAGGGTGGAAAAACTACGTTCGCAAGAAGTCTCGGACAGATGATTTATTTTACCAAAATGGGACTCTCGGTGGCTGCAGAAAGAGCCTGCGTGCCGTATTACTCACAGATTCTCTCACACTTTTCGGTAGAGGAAAGTGCCGAGACCGGACGCGGTAAGCTGATGGATGAATTGGTTCGTCTTAAGCCGATGATGAACAAGGATTATGTGGGAGCTTTTGTGGTAATAAACGAGCTCTTTACGACAGCGGCTAATTTCGATGCCTGTGAGATGGGTAAAAAGGTTCTCGATTTCTTTATTGGAAACGGATGCTACGGAATATATGTTACTCACTTAAACGATCTTGCAAAATCGCATGAAAATGTAGTGAGTTTCAGAGCAGCGACAGATGAAAATGCCAAGCAAACCTTTAAGGTTGGACGCGAAAATGCAAGAGAAATAGCGGGTGCCAACACACAGGTTGAGAAGTATAGATTAACCTATAGTCAGATAAAGGAGAGATTTTCATGAATGTAAATTTGCTTTATTCCGACAAGGACTGGGTTAAGACTCAGTCATATTATGATTGGGACAGTATATACAAAGATCTCGGACTCCGGACTATAGTTGATATGTCGATGAGTGACCTGGTGATGAAGGGCACCAGAATTATGTACATTACGCGACCGGATGCTCATTTGGGCGACGTGATGGGTAAGGTTATGCGTGTGCCGCTTAAGACCAAAGAGGAGATTCTTTATCGTCAGGAAATACTTAAGGATTGTATAAACAACAGAGAAGTAATTGAAGAGCTTTATCAGCTTGTGGCAACGGTTCTTTATGACTGGGATCAATTGGGAAGAAAGAAGACTAATTCCGGCACAAAAGACAGCAGAGCAGGTTTGGTTACGGATATTAGTGTACTTAGTCTTCTTTTACCGAGTATGGGTGCAGTCAGAAGTCTGCTTAAGTCCAAGCTTGATAAACTTGTGTCTGCGGGATTTCAAAATCTCTATAACAGAATGGAGGAAGAATTCTCCCCGGAGCTTGAGAGAAGTATTGAAATTTTACTGAACAATATATCGTTTTATATAGACTCGATGCCGCATGAAAAAGAAAAAAATAAGTACACTGTAAATGTACCCAAAATTAGTTTTGAGTGTGGTATTTATGATGGCCTTAAGTTTGGTGATTTGAAGCTTGCGGAATTGGAAACAAAGATAAGCAGTATAGATCCGAACGGTATTATCGGTAAGCTTCAGGGAAGCTTCGGAAAATTATCCAACAATAGTATTTCGTTGTACAATAATCCACCGATTCAGGAGAACATAGCTAATCTTGAATTTGAGGTTGTAAGTTATGTAATGTCATACTGCAGTGAAGTACTTTATTCACTTGGATTTTTCTTTGACCAGCTGTATTTCCAGATTGGATTTTACAGAGCGGCCGTTAATATCACCCGTCAGCTGTATAGGCTCAACACTGATTACTGTTTCCCTGTTGTGAAGGATGGCGATGCACTCAATTATGACGATCTTAAAGAAATAGTAATGCTTGCTGAGCAGAAAAAGGATGCGGTCGGTAATACCGGTAACATCGACGGTAAAATACTCACTGTTATTACCGGAGCAAACCAGGGTGGTAAATCTACTTTCTTAAGAAGTGTCGGTATTGCACAGGTAATGATGCAGTGCGGACTTGTGGTGGGCGCAAAACAGTACAGCAGCAGTATCTATCCTAATTTCTTTACTCATTTTACCAGGCGTGAAGACAGTGCGATGAACAGCGGTAGATTGGATGAAGAGCTTAAGAGAATGGACAGAATCGTGAGCCATGTGGGAGAGAATTCACTCATTCTTCTTAACGAGTCTTTCGCTACCACAACGGAGATAGAGGGCTCGAACATCGCTTATGGTATTATCAAGGCGCTTAAGGAAGAGCATGTCAGAATTATGACGGTAACCCATCTTCTTTCCTTTGCACAGAGGATGTATGATGAAGTTAAGGATGATAAGGATTCTGAGGTGGCATTTTTAAGTGCGGAACACTTAGAGGACGGAACCAGAACCTTTAAGATGATTCCTCATGCACCGGAGCTTACGAGCTTTGGATTGGAGCTGTACGAGCAGGTACTTAACAATGATTAATTTTGATGAGATAAAAATTGTACTGTGGGATGTGGACGGAACTGTTTTGAATTTCACAGAGTCACAAAAAAACGCTATCAGAGCATGCTTTGCCAAGTTCGAATTGGGAGAATGCACTGATGAAATGCTTGCGGATTATGATGGTATAAATCATAAATACTGGAAGGCGTTGGAACGCGGTGAGATTACAAAGCCTGAGGTGCTGGCAGGCAGATTCAGGGAGTTTTTCTCAAAATACGGTATAAAAAATGTCGGATTATCAAGCGAAGAATTGATTGATGCGTTTAACGATGAGTATCAGATTCGTCTGGGAGACACTATATGTTTTACAGACGGTGTGCGAGAGAAGATTGAAGAATTCAAGCGAAGAGGTATGGTTCAGTTTGCCGTTACCAACGGAACCAAGCGAGCTCAACAAAGAAAGCTGGCATTGTCCGGTTTGGACCAAATATTCGATGCGATTTTTATTTCGGAAGATGTCGGAAGTGAGAAGCCGAATCCTCTTTTCTTTGCTCCGGTATTGGTCAAGGCCAAGGAACTGATACCCGATGTGATGTTGCAGGATATGGTAATCATCGGAGATTCACTGACATCGGATATGCGCCTCGGCAACAATGTGGGTATCAGGACATGCTGGTATGATGAGAAGGCATCGGGTAGAAGTGCCGAAGAGGTTTCACGCGAAGAGAATGTAAGAATCGATATGGTGATTGATGATTTCGTACATGCTTTGAAATGAGTATGATATAGTTTTTTAATGAGTTCTGTATATTTTTTTTAGTACGATATAGGTCGTTTTTTTACATAATCAAAACAACTTGAGGGGGACTTGAGTATGGGTTTGAGTTTTGGTGAATTATTGTGGATGCTTTTGGGTATTGCATTTACTTCAGCCGCCATGATTTTACTTACAAATGATTTTCTGCAGTTTATTCATTGCAGGGCTTCCGTGATGGGGAAGCTGGTTGAATATGATGTGCGTATGGAGATGGCGTCGCCCCGTAATATCCAACCGTATTATGCCCCGATATATGAATATACGGTTGATGGCAAGACGTATCGCGGGATAGGTAAATACAAGGCGGTTGAACCCAAGTATGATTCATTGAATACGGTGAGGAGAGTAAGATATAATCCTGCGAATCCGTCGGAATGTCTGGCAGATAAAAAGATTGCCACAGAGTTCGGCGAGATCGTATTGCTTATCGTGGGATTGTTCCTGATGCTTACGTAGCATATATACAAGGAGGATGCCGATGGAAATCAAAAAAAATGGTTCGAACAGATTGTTTGAAGCTGATTGCGTTAAGTTCTTTGCAATCTTTTTCATGATATGCATTCATGTTTACGAACAGTTGGGCCGCTATGATTTCTCAGTTCTTCCTAACGGTATGTTCCGTAATTTGATGGAATTTGCGGGCGGTCCTTTGGCGGCACCGATTTTCATGTTTACCATGGGTATCGGAATGATTTATACACGTCACAATACCGTAGGTGAATTTATAAAGCGCGGTTTTAAACTTTTACTGATAGGCTTTGCCCTTAATTTTGTCAGAGAGGCGGTCCCGAAAATCATTGGTAACCTGGCCTTTGGTATGGAGTTTTCATTTGACGAAATAATGGGCGGATTTTTGAATATAGATATTTTAGAGTTCGCAGGAATGAGCTTTATTACTGTAGGCATACTGAAAAAAGCCAAGGTAAAGGCATGGGCGATGCTACTTATCAGTGTGGTGTTACAGGCTGCCGGAATATGGGCTTTGAAATATACATTTACAAATATTGTGTGGGGAAATCTGTTGGGACTGTTGCTCCCGACAGGTGACAGAGTGGCATTCCCTATGTTTTTATGGCTGGTATATCCTACTGCCGGAATGGTATTTGCAGAGTACCTTAAAACGGTTAAGGACAGGGCTGTGTTGTACCGCAGAATGGCATCGGTAGGAGCAGTGGTGTTGGCGGCAGTGTCTGTATGGTTATGTTTTGCAGGTCACGATATTCGCATGATATATGCGTTGGCAGATGATTCGTATTATCACCAGACTGTTATCAGCACGCTGTGGACTATGTCGGTTGTATTTATTGCGTTGGGCATGAGTTATTTCATGTACGGCAAGATTGAGAATACAGGTTTTGGAAAATTTGTAAGCTTTTGCAGCAAGAAGCTTAATATCATATATATCATTCAATGGATTATCATTGCGTATACCACTGCTATAGTTACGGCAGTCGGTATTGAGGGCAGCTTGTCATGGTGGGGAATTATTCTCGTAGGATTGGCAGTTGAAGCCGTGGCAATCGGTATTACAAAAATATTTTTTAGAAAAGTGTAACCAAGAGTACGAAAAAAACGATTAGTAGGGTGAAGACCTAAAAATGACGGAAGGAGGATAGACTTGGAAGACGGCAAGATTGTGCAATTGTATCTTGATCGAGACGAGGATGCGATTAAACAAACTTCGGAAAAGTACGGTTCTAAGCTTAAGGCGGTTTCATACAGAATTACCTGTGACAGAGAGACTGCCGAGGAGTGTGAAAGTGACACTTATATGAAGACCTGGAATCTGATACCTCCGAATTCGCCCAAGGATTATTTTTTTGCTTTTCTGGCAAGAATCACGCGTGCACTTTCAATCGACAGAGTGCGTGAGAACACAAGGCTAAAGCGTGACGGTCACATAGTGGAATTGACGGAAGAAATGGAGATGTGTATTCCGGCAGTCAATGATGTGGCGGATGATGTGGAAGCAAAGCTCCTTGGTGAGGCAATCAGTCGTTTTCTGTTTACATTATCTGACGAAAAGCAGGTAATGTTTGTGCGTAGGTACTTCTATCTGGATTCGATTTCAGAGGTTGCAAAACGTCTTGCAATCCGTGAGAGCAAGGTTAAAACCACACTGTTTCGTATTCGTAACGAACTCAGAGACTTCCTTATCGGTGAGGGTTACACACTATGAGAGATGACATCTTAGATACGCTTGGGTTTATTGATGATAGTCTGATTGAAAAGGCCGAAAATTATACTCCAAAGAGCAATAAAGGCAGTACATCCAAAAGTAAAATCAAGTACTTGGCGATTGGTGGCTCAATAGCGGCAGCTCTCTTCCTAGCGGTTATATCGATTTCTGCGATTGTTGCTTTGAACAGCAGAAATAATGGATATGGCAGTAATGCTTTCGGACCGAGTGCTAATCCTTATGTACAGACTATCACAAGCGGTACAACGGCGCAGTCACAAAAGATAGGATTTAAGCTTAACGGTGACCGGTACCATCCGATAACATGGGATGAGCGGCTTGAGTATGGACTGGTACTTGATGAAGCTGCAGGTCAGTCCGTACAGAATATGTATGTTATCACCGATGATGATATTGGTTCGGAGATGGGGGTAATCAAGAAGAGTACGAAGAAGGCTTTGAACGGTTTGACGGTATATCATTTTGCTTCACGTGAGGATGATGACAGTATTTGCATCATAGAAGTGAACGGTGCCTACGCATTTTACGTAAGAGAATAAAATGCGAGGAGTTATTATGAATAAAACAAGGGCAAATATTATAATATGTCTGATGATGGCATCATGTTTAATACTGCCGGGGTGCGGACTCAACTTAAATGCGAATCACGGCGGCAACACAAACGGCGGATACGGTTATCCCGACCAGATGTTTCAAACCGATGAAAACAAAGTGACGATTTATGCATTCAGATACGGTGATAAATGCATCGAGACGGAGCATTGTTATGAGATAGATATGCCGCTTGAAGAGATGCCTGTGGATGGGGCATTTTATGAGATTGTGGCCGATGTCACTTTTTTGGATGGCGGGATTGCCGGTTTTACACATATGCCGCAGATCAGAAAATTACGTAGCTGTAAGGAAATATCGGTTGATGAATTGTCATTTTCGTCAATAGAAACCGAGCAATATGGATTGTTGAGTTTGGGCGATTATTGTGACGGAGATTTTCTCCTGGTAGCGAGAGGAAACAGGGCGGTATATAAGGACGGAGAATGGATATATTCGTACAGCACCGGACTGTATATAGAAAATAATCAATATGTTTGCTGCAATGAAGGAGTTACTGTCGAGCAGATAAATGAAGGCATCGATAACGGAGTATTATGCTGTGAGGATTATTTTGTGATGCCACCGAGAACTTATTGAGAATTGCAAAGTCATTAGCAAAAGTCATTATGAGCGATTTGAAAAAACAGGTGTTGACAGATTATTTTTGCTCTGATAATATACGCTCAATAACATAAGAAAAGCGATGACGGAAAAGAGTAGTTTAGTTGGAAACATCCAGAGAGAACAGCATTTGGTGGAAGCTGTTTATGCAGAAGGTAGACGAAAACCATTCCCGAGCTGTAGGGCCGAAGTTCATTTGAATATTTGATTATGGTATTCGGATTGAATCAGTAAGCGTTACCGTGAGCCTGCGTGAAAGGATAGGATTTGATAGAATCTGAAGTTAAAAGTTAAGGTGGAACCGTGCTAACAGCACCCTTACGACTGTATTATTTATGGTCGTATGGGTGCTTCTTTAGTTTAAACATTTCGGTGGCTGCTTTTCTTATGTTTGTAACAGTAAACGACATTTATAAATGTCACACAAACATTGCGCATAAATAGGCGCAGGAAAAGGAGTCATTATGAAGGTACTTAGAAAAGACGGAAGTGTAGTTGAAGCAAGCTTTGAACAGGCTGAAGGCAAGAAGGCATTTTGGCACACGAGTGCACATCTGTTGGCACAGGCGGTAAAGAGACTTTACCCCGATGCCAAGTGTGCAATCGGACCTGCAATCGAAAACGGATTTTATTATGATTTTGATTTTTCATTTCCTTTCTCAGAGGAGAATTTGGCAGAGGTTGAAGAGGAGATGAGAAAGATAGTAAAGGAATCTTTGTCATTGCAGGTGTATGAAAAATCCAAGCAGGAGGCAATTGATTATATGGTTGCCGCAGGTGAGGATTACAAGGTTGAAATGATTCGCGAGCTGGATGAATCAGAGGTCATCAGCTTCTACAAGCAGGGAGATTACGAAGAGTTTTGCGCAGGCCCCCATATCTCAAATGTGTGTCAGATAAAGGCAATTAAATTGCTTTCGGTGGCAGGTGCATACTGGCGTGGTGATGAGAAAAACAAAATGCTGACGAGAATCTACGGAATATCATTTCCGAAGGCAGCGGAGCTTGAACAGTATCGCTACATGCTCTCTGAAGCTAAGGCACGCGATCACAGAAAGCTTGGCAAGGAATTGAAACTTTTCATGCTGGCAGATGAAGGCCCCGGTTATCCGTTTTTCCTTCCCAACGGATTGATTCTCAAAAATCAGCTTATCGAATATTGGAGAAAAATCCATGTGAAAAACGGGTATAAAGAAATCTCTACGCCGATTATGCTTGTCAGAGAGCTGTGGGAAAAATCAGGTCACTGGGAGCACTACATGGATAAGATGTATACGAGCTCTAAGGAGGATGTCGACTATGCCATCAAGCCTATGAACTGTCCCGGAGGAATGCTGGTATACAAGTCTGAATCACATTCATACAGAGACCTGCCGCTCAGAATGGGTGAACTTGGAATCGTACACAGATGTGAAAAATCCGGTGAGTTGCACGGACTGATGAGAGTGCGTTGCTGTACGCAGGATGATGCTCATATTTTTATGAGGGAAGATCAGGTGATGGATGAAATTCAGGGTGTAATGAGACTGATTGATGAGGTCTACGCCAAGTTTGGATTTTCATATGAGATAGAGTTGTCTACGAGACCGGAAAGCTCAATCGGAAGCGATGAGGAGTGGGAGCTTGCAACGAATGCACTCATAGAGGCTGTAGTCGGTATGGGCAAATCATATGTGGTAAACGAAGGCGACGGAGCCTTCTACGGACCCAAGCTTGATTTCCATATCAAGGATGCAATCGGAAGAACGTGGCAGTGCGGAACGATTCAGCTCGACTTCCAGTTGCCTCAGAGATTTGAAATCGAATACATCGGTTCGGACGGAGAAAAGCACAGACCTATAATGCTTCACAGAGTAGTGTTCGGATCAATCGAAAGATTTATGGGTATCCTGATCGAGCATTATGCAGGCAAGTTCCCGCTGTGGCTGTCACCGGTTCAGGTAAAGGTATTGCCTGTATCGGATAAGTACATGGACTATGCAAAAAATGTAGAGCAGTTGCTTAGAGAGAATGGCTTCAGAGTCGAGGTAGATGATCGTGATGAGAAGCTCGGATACAAGATTCGAGAGGCGCGTATGAGCAAGGTTCCCTACATGGTTATCGTAGGTGAGAAGGAACAAAGCGAAGGAAGTGTATCGGTAAGAATGAGAGATGCCGAGGTAGATAAGCAGGAACTCGGAGCAATGAGTATAGCTGAACTGATAGATATGCTCAAAGCGGAAGAAATGGCGTAATTAATCTAGGAAAACAATCAAAAATATAAGGTCTTTTTACATTTAACAAAAAAGGCTTGCCAAAACGGCAAGCCTTCTGAATATTTATGCCCAAGGATCTGCGGCTACAGGAGTGCGAATGTCTGAAAGACACTGTACCTCGGTGATAAACCACTGACCGGTTGACGGCTTCTTACGAAGCTTTACGGATCTGGGTGAATCGGCTCCTGCACTCTGCACATACATAGTTGCCCAGTTCTCTTCAGTAAAAGAATAGGGATTAGCGCTTACAGTAATCTGATAAGGCTGTGTAGGTGTATAATTATTCTCTACGGTTGCTCCCGCAAAGAATGAAAAGGTCTTGTAATACTTACCTGCCAGACGCTCCTTGATAAAGCTCTGCTCATAATTGCTCATAGGTTCGGGTCCCTTAAGGAAATTCATCATTTCGATAGTAGCGGCAGGATTCTTCTCATAATTGCAAAGAACCGCAATTGCAAGAGCTGTTGTCTTGAACGGTGTATCAAGACTTGCCTCAGGAAGAGCTTGAAGCTCTGCTATGCCGGTAGGAAGTGAATTAAAAGTTATTGTAACTGACTCATTGTTTGCCCCCATTTTTGTTCTCCTTTCAAAATACACTTGAGTGCTATATATGATAATACAAAATATCAATGTTCGATATGCTCAGACAGATATTTTCTTATATTTTTATCTGTTTTTTTACCGCCTCTTCGATTTTATCGAGAGCCTCCGTGAGCAATTCTCTTCTCGTGGCAAAATTAAGTCTCACGTGACCGGCTCCTCCGAAAAACGAACCGTCCGACATGAATACTCCGGCATTATCCATAAACCATTCTGAATTGAGATTTCCGAAATCCAACCACAACAGATATGTTCCTTCAAGATGAGTCATCTTAAACTCAGGATACTTATCCTTGGGGAACCTCTTCTTAAGCTCTGAATCCAGGTAGTCTCTGTTGGCCTTTAGGTAAGCCACCATTTGTCTCTTCCATTCATCGGACTCTGCGTATGAAGCGATTCCTGCTTCTACATTCATCACATGTTCTTCACCGAATGCATATGAAAGCTTCTCAAATCTGTCTCTTAACTCTGCATTGGGAATCACCGCAAAAGCCATTATCAAATCAGGCAGATTACAGAGCTTACCATTCGAATATAACGAAATAGAATTCTCATGCGCATACTCATCCACAGTAAAGAAGGGTATATGTTTCCCCTCATAAACCACCTCACAGTGAGCCTCATCGGATACCACAATCAGGTTGTTCTTTTTCGCGAATTCACTCACCTGCTTAAGTTCATCATATGAATATACCCTGCCCACAGGATTATTGGGATTGCACAGATAGAGCACCTTGGTCTTGTCGGTAACCGCTTCCTGCAACGCATCAAAATCCAGGCTGTAATATTCATATTCATAGCCCGACTCATCCGCTTTCATCTCGCATTTCATTTGGACCTGCTTCATGATATTACCGGCGGTTTCGGGCGCCTCTATCAATGCACTATAGTTGGGTACTGCCGTAACAGACTCTGTCTGCTGCTGCCATTTACCGTCGACCTTTGCGGGCTCTATCTCTTCCAGACCAAGGTTGCTGGCAACCGCAAGTGCCGGTACTATTCCCGGAATAATTTTTATCCAGGGCTTTCCTTCTATCTCTGCATCGTACTCTCTCTTAAACCAATCTGTGATGGCATCATATATTCCGTTACCTGTCAGCAGATATCCGTATACCTTTTTATCAACGAGCTTTTGAAGTCTATCGGTAACTGCCGGTGGAACCTCAAAATCCGTATCCGCAACCCAGAGAGGAATATACTTGTCTCCGTACAAATCCCACTTGTAACTGCTTGTATTTAATCTGTTTATTTCCTTGTCAAAATCAAATGTCATACAAATACCCCCTATGCCTAATATAGCATAGACCGTAGATAATATCGAGCAAGATACGGATTAGTTTTGTACGCGAAAATAGAATTGATCATATAGACACACTTTTGCAAAAAGGAAATATTAAAATATTTTATGCATTTATTTAATAAAAATACGTTTTTATGCTTTAAATTTTTCTCAATAATGCTACAATGTATAAAATGCCCGGGCGAAGAGTGTCGTTGTCCAAATTTAACGGGTCATTACCTTCCTTGAGTTTCGGAACTAAAGAAGCTCATTGTTTAGTAAATGACTGATGGTTGAGTTTGTACAAAGATATTTTTCGCCCGGGTTTTGTGTTGTACATAATATGCCTCGAACGGATACTCCGACAGAGGATCAATAGAATGATAGAAGGGAACCGAGTGTAAAATGGCAGAAGATTACATTATCGAATTGAAATCCATTACAAAGACTTATGATGACAACGGCTTTACTGCAGTAGAGGATTTTAATCTTAAGGTCAAACGTGGTGAGTTTGTTACCTTTTTAGGACCTTCGGGATGTGGTAAGACTACCACATTGAGAATGATTGCGGGATTTGAACTCCCCACAAGCGGAGAGATTCTTTTGAACGGAAAGAATATAGCGCAGCTTCCTCCCAATAAGCGTCCTATCAATACTGTATTTCAGCGTTATGCGCTTTTCCCTCATATGAACATATATGAGAACATAGCATTCGGACTCAAGCTCAAGAAGCTTCCTGCTGATGAAATTAAGAAGAAGGTAAGTCATGTACTTGAGATGGTAGACCTCGAGGGCTTTGAAAATCGTAAGGTGTCTACTCTTTCGGGTGGTCAGCAGCAGCGTATCGCTATCGCAAGAGCGCTGGTAAACGAGCCTGAGATTTTGCTCTTGGACGAGCCTCTCGGAGCACTTGATTTGAAGATGAGAAAGGAAATGCAGTTGGAGCTTAAGAATATGCACGACAAGCTCGGCATTACCTTTATATATGTAACTCACGATCAGGAAGAGGCACTTACCATGTCTGACAAGATCGTGGTAATGAGTAACGGTAAGACTCAGCAGATCGGTACTCCCGAGGATATCTACAATGAGCCCAAGAACGCTTTCGTTGCAGACTTTATCGGTGAGAGTAATATCTTCAAGGGAATTATGACAGGTACCAAAAAGGTTCGCTTTGCCGGCGGTGAGTTTGAGTGCATGGATGATGTACCTGAAGGAACTTTGGTCGATGTTGTAGTACGTCCCGAGGATGTGATTATGACCAAGAAGGGTGAGGGCATTATCGACGGTAAGGTTACATCAGTTATCTTTAAGGGAATTCACTATGAGATTACTGTAGAATCCGGCAAGAATGAGATGCTCATTCAGTCAACAAAATCCGCAACAGTCGGAGATACCATCGGAATGACACTCGAGCCCGACGGAATTCATATTATGATTGCGGAGGACCATACTACCAGATTTGAGGCAGAGATTGCATCAGACCTGACACTTACATATTCAGACCATACCATTCATTGTGATCTGACAAAGGTTATTCCCGGTTCCAAGATTAAGGACGGTGTACTTTATGATGCTCAGAATGAGCCCGTAGATATAGAGAAGACCAAGATTTTGGTTTCCATCGAACCCGGAGACATTGAGCTTAGTGATGACGAGGAGGCAGGACTTACAAGCGGACGTATCGTCAACCTTATTTACAAGGGTGACCATTACAGCTATGTAGTACGTACCATTCACGGACATGACCTCATTGTTGATGACGAGTATCTCTGGAATATGGATGACCAGGTTGGTCTCATTCTTCCCGAGGACAAGATGACTTTTGCTGTTAAGAAGTAATGGAGTAGATAAATACAACGAACAGTAAATGTGATTGAGTCACAGATTATTACGGAAAGGATCTGCAAAATGAAAAAAACATTTGCCAGAAAATATCTGGGGATACCGTACGCAGTCTATTTGGTACTGTTTGTAATAGCTCCCCTGGTAGTTCTGTTTTATTATGCATTTACCAATAGCACAGGTCATTTTACGCTTGCAAATCTTGCAGGATTTTTCACCGATTCCAACACAATCGGTACACTCATTTATTCACTGTGCCTGGCTATGGTGGTGACGGTGGCATGTCTGGTCATCGCTTATCCGATTGCCTATGTGCTTGCAAGGAGTAAGTTCAAGTCTAAGGCTGTAATTGTGATGCTGTTTGTAATGCCCATGTGGATTAACTTTACACTCAGACTTACTGCGCTTAAGGAAATACTCAACCTGATTGAAGGTAACTTGGCGTACTATCCCTTCCTCAACTCAGTGATAGGTATGACCTACGATTTCCTACCCTTCATGATTCTTCCTCTTTACAACACTATCGTTAAGCTTGACGGAAGTCTCATTGAGGCGGCACAGGATCTGGGTGCAGGACGCAGACAGACATTTTTCAAAATCACCGTTCCGCTTTCAATGCCCGGTGTTATCAGTGGTGTGTCTATGGTATTTTTGCCCGCTATGACCAACTATGTTGTAAACGATATGCTCTACAACAGTACATATATCATGGGTAGCCTTATCGGAAGCTACTTCTCTGCATATGACTGGCACAACGGATCAATGATTGCATTGATTTTGCTGGCTATCATCGGTGTGTTTACCCTTCTTTCCGGAGAGTCGGAGGAAGACGGCAGGAGAGGAGGTGCGTTACTGTGAAAAAAGCAATCGGACCTATTATTATCACTCTCGGATTATTGTTTATGTATGCACCTATACTGATTCTTGGTGTATACAGCTTTACCGACGCCACCACCATCGGACAAATCGGTGGCTTTACAATGACCAATTATGTCACACTTTTTACTACGGAGAGCCTTGTAAACATGATTGGCGGAACATTGCTTCTTGCACTTGTAAGCTCTGTGATTGCTACCATTCTCGGTACTGCCGGAGCTATCGGAAGCTTTTATTCAAAAAAGCGTGTACAGGCAATAGTAGGTATTGCAAACCAGGTGCCTGTAGTTAATGCGGATGTTGTAACAGGTTTCTCACTTTGCATTCTGCTCGTGGTTGTATTTGGCTTGAGCAAGGATACATATATACCGCTTGTTATCGGTCATGTTACACTCAGCGCGCCCTTTGTATATCTTTCTGTAGTGCCCAAGCTTAAGCAGATGGACCCCAGTCTTTATGAGGCTGCACTCGATCTCGGAGCATCTCCCGCAGTGGCACTTACCAAGGTAATCATTCCTCAGATTTTCTCAGGAATTGTCTCAGGCTTTGCTATGGCAATCACCCTTTCATTGGATGATTATTTCATTGCAACATATACCAAGCCTGCTACTTTTGATACCATCAGTACCTATGTTGTAAATGCTACCAGAGGTTCGCAGACTGAAATTAAGACTGCACTTTGGGCGCTTTCAACAGTAATCTTTGTAATTGTTCTTTGCGTGGCAATCGGCATGAATGTATCTGCCGCACGTGCAGCAAAGAAGGAAAGGTGAGGTGAAAAATCATGATTGGAAAAATGATGAATTCAGGCTCATCTAAAATTGCAAAAATTATGGCCGGTGCATTGGCTACTGTTTTTGCTGTGACCGGTACGGTCGGACTTCTTGCCCGGAATACTTTTGCTGCGGATGAGGAAGTGGCAGCTACAGGTGAAACTGTCGTTTTGAGAGTATGTAACTGGGAAGAATATATCGATCTCGGTGAGTGGGAAGAGGATGAGGTAATCGACCTCGACAACGGAGATATTTTCGGAGAGAATCCTATATACGAGGATTTTGCCGAGTGGTATTTCGAGAAGACCGGTGTGAAGGTGGTTATTGAATACAGCTGCTTTGGTACCAATGAAGAGCTGTACAATATGCTTACCATAGGTGACGTGTACGATCTTGTTTGTCCTTCGGACTATATGATTATGAAGCTGATGTCAGAGGGCAAGCTTGTGGCTTTTTCGGAAGGCTTTTTCGATACCGAGAATGAAGAGAACTATTATGTAAGAGGTGCATCGCCCTTTATCCAGCAGGCATTTGAGGAGAACGAGATAAACGGTGAGGCGTGGAAAAATTATGCAGCCTGCTATATGTGGGGCGTGACCGGAATGCTGTACAATCCCGATGAGGTTCCGAGAGAGGATGCAATGTCATGGAGGATTATCAGTAATTCGGACTATTATCGTCAGGTAACCGTTAAGGATAACGTTCGTGATACAATGTTTGCCGCAATGGGCGCACTCAAGAGCGACCTGCTGATGTCGGAGGACTTCATCAATTCAGAGAATTATTCAATGAGACTTCGTGATGAGATGAATGATGTATCAGAAGAGACACTTATGCAGCTCCAGGAGTATATCCAGGAGGTCAGAAAGAATGCATATTCTTTTGAGAGTGACAGCGGTAAAGCAGATATGATTACCGGCAAGGTATTGGCTAATCTTCAGTGGTCAGGTGACGCGGTATATGCTATGGACCAGGCAGAGGAAGATGATTATTATCTCGAGTTTGCTATTCCCGATGAATGTACCAACCTCTGGTTTGACGGCTGGGTAATGCTTAAAAACGGTATCGGAAACGATGCGGCAAAGCAGAAAGCTGCCGAGGCATTTGTAAACTATATGTCTATGCCCGAGAGTGCGGTCAGAAATATGTATTATATCGGCTATACTTCCGCAATCACCGGCGGAGAGTATGATGATACCGTGTTCCAGTATATTGACTGGACCTACAGCGCCGATGAGGATGAGGATCCAGAGAATATCGTAGAGTACAATGTCGGCTATTATTTTACCGGCGAGGAGGACAGTGAGGATTATATTATCTATGCCACTGAAGACCAGACCAGAAGACAGCTCTATGCGCAGTATCCGCCCAAGGATGCTATCGATAGAAGTGCTATCATGTGGTATTTCGACACAGAGGCCAATGCACGTGTAAACCAGATGTGGATTAATGTCAGATGCTTCAATGCAAATAGTATTCCCGTATGGTTGTGGATAGTAATCGGCGCGGCATTTGCGGCTGCGGTGTTTATCATGATCAGGACCAGAATTAATAACAGAGTGAAGTGATTATAAGGGTATTTGGTATGAATTATTATGAGACAATGAACGGACTCCTACGTAACGAAGTGGAGAGAGGTTTTGTAAAGGGTAACTCTGCGCTGGTGCTTAAGGACGGTGAGGAGATTTACTACAATAATTTTGGATATGCCGATGCTGAAAAAGGTGTTCCCATGAAAAGGGATACCATAATCAGACTGTTTTCCATGACTAAACCCGTGACTGCTGTGGCTGTAATGATTGCGCAGGAGAGAGGATTAATAGATGTGCTTGATCCCGTAAGTAAGTATCTTCCGGAATTTTCTAATATGCAGGTGCTTCAGGCAGACGGATCTCTTAAGCCTGCGCAGAAGCGGATTACCATTATGAATCTGCTCACGATGACTTCAGGAATCCCTTACGGCGAGGACTGGGAAGGCTGCAGTGAAGTAGGACGTCGCATGCAGGTGATTTTTGATGAGATGCTCGACGGACTGGCAAAGGGTGAGAGGTTGTCTACCCGTGAAGTGGTAAAAAGAATAGCTTCCAATCCTATAGCATTCGAGCCCGGTGAGAGATGGATGTACGGATTGTCTGCGGATATTCTGGCAGCAGCTCTTGAGGTGGCTACAGGAATGAGATACGGTGAATTCCTGAAGAGAGAAATCTTTGATCCGCTTCAGATGCCCGATACAGGTTTCTATGTGCCTGCGGAAAAAGCAGACAGATTTGCAATGAGCTACGATCCGCTTGAAGAATGCAAACTCGTTGCGTGTGACAGCTCGCATCTGATGGAGTATTATCATGAGGATGTTGGGTATGAGGCCGGCGGATGCGGACTTGTAACCACTATTGACGATTATGCGCATTTTGCAATGATGCTGGCTAACGGCGGTATCTATAAGGGAAGAAGAATTCTCGGTGCACATAGCGTCAAGTTCATGGCTACAAATCATTTGACTGTAGAGCAGGCATACTCACTGGATTGGGATACCAATCTCGGATATGGATACGGATGCCTCATGAGAGTGCATATAGATCAGACCAAGTCAGGTAGTCAGGTGCCTCTCGGAGAGTTTGGATGGGACGGATGGACAGGTAATTATGTGGCTATCGATCCGGTAAATAATCTGGTACTGCTGTATTTTATTCAAAGACGCGGAGCGGGAACCACACCTGTGGTAAGAAAACTGAGAGCGGTTACTTATGCGAATATAGATTAAGCGTATTGCGGTTGCAAAACATATAACGTTTGCAAAAACAAAAGCAGATGTAAAGTAAATGGCAGACGCGTGAATAAGAAAAGGACCTTGGACTCAATCTGATTTGAGTCTGAGGTCCTTGTTTGTTATCATATGTGGTTTTGTGAATCGGTGCTGTAAACAATATTCAAAGTGTTCACATGTCGATTGCAGAAATTATGATTAGTCTTCGGTATCTGTCTCTGCAGCTACAGCTGAAGTAACTGCTGCCACTACTGCTACGATTACTACGATGATGATGAGTAAAAGAGCGCCTCCCAAAAGGAAGAAAAGTGACTGTGCCTGTGAACTTGATTCTTCTGCCAATAAAATTGCTGTATTCATGGTATACCCCACATTTTTCTGTAGATTAAAGCAAGTTTTATTTTATCAGATAGTGAGCATGACTACAATGTTTTTTGATATAAAATGCGAAAATATTAAAGATAATAAGCGACAAGCTGTTTTGTACACTTTTCTTGATAAACGCATGAATTTTTGGTATAATTACACAGATTATGGGATAGTATATCTTTTTGCAATATTTGAGTGTTACATCGAGGATTGAAATGACAATATCGGTATGCATGATTGTAAAAAATGAAGAGAGAGTACTTGCGAGATGTTTGGACAGCCTTGCCGGATTGTACGAGGAATTGATAATTGTGGATACCGGTTCGACTGACAAGACCAAAGAGATTGCAAGTCGCTACACTGACAAGATTTATGATTTTGTTTGGGTAAATGATTTCAGTGCCGCACGTAATTTTGCTTTCACACATGCAACTATGGATTATATCTATTCTGCAGATGCGGATGAGGTGCTTGATGATAAGAACAGAATACTCTTCAAGCAGCTGAAGGATAATATTCTTCCCGAGATCGAGATTGTACAGATGAAGTACGGTAATCAGTTGAGTTACGGTACGGTTTACAATTTCGATGAGGAATACAGACCGAAGCTTTTCAAAAGGCTGAGAGAGTTTGTGTGGATTGAGCCGGTACATGAGCAGGTTCGATTGGATCCCGTAGTGTTTGACAGCGATATAGTGATTACGCATATGCCTGAGACTAATCACAGCGGTCGTGATTTTATGGTCTTTGAGAGAGCTATCGAGCGTGACGGTGATTTATCAGACAGACTGTGGGAAATGTATGCCAGAGAACTGTATCTTGCCGGAACCGATGATGATTTTATAAAAGCACGCCGACATTTTGAGAAAAAGGTAGCGGGCGATGTGTCACCGGAGCTTCATCAGATATTGAGTTTGATTTTAGTCCATTCGGCCCGCGCCGAGAATGATATAAATTGTTTTTTCAAGTATGCGGTTAAATTGGTGGCCGGAGAAGGTTGCTCGGAAATATGCATGGAGATGGGACTTCATTACGAAGCTCTCGGAGATTGGGAAGAGGCTGCGATTTGGTATTATAACGCTGCTTATGAGACCACTCCCATATTGAAGGCGACAGCAGGAAATGCAGATCCGCTTCGACATTTGACGGCTGTCTACAGGCAGTGCGGAAATGCCGAACTGGAAGCGCATTACTGCAATGAACTGGCTAAATATACAAATGATTGATTAATGTAAGTTTATAGAAACAGAGGTAATAAAATGTCCTGGGAAGATAGTGTTAGAAAAGTAGTTCCTTATGTTGCAGGCGAACAGCCCAAGCAGAAGGATGTTATTAAGTTAAATACAAACGAATGCCCTTATCCTCCGGCACCTGCGGTTGCAAAGCTTGCCGAGAATCTTGATACCGATGCATTCAGACTTTATCCCGATCCCGATACCACTCCTATTGTAACCGCGCTTGCGGAGTATTACGGAGTGAAGAAGGAGCAGGTATTTGTAGGTGTAGGTTCCGATGATGTAATCAGCATGGCTTTCCTGACTTTCTTTAATAATGAGAAGCCGATACTGTTCCCCGATGTAACCTATTCATTCTATGACGTATGGGCGGATCTTTATCACATTCCTTACAAGACAGTGGCTCTTAAGGATGATTGGAGTATAGATGTAGAAGGCTTCAAGCAGGAGAACGGTGGCGTGATTTTCCCCAATCCCAACGCTCCTACAGGCCTTTATATGGATCTTGAGTATGTTGAAGAAATCATCAAGGCTAATCCCGATGTGGTTGTAATGGTTGATGAGGCATATATTGATTTTGGAGGAAAGAGTGCACTTCCTCTTTTGGAGAAGTATGACAATCTTTTGGTAATTCAGACATTCTCTAAATCAAGAGCAATGGCAGGTCTCAGAATCGGTTTCTGTATCGGAAACGAGAAGCTGATTAAGTACCTGAATGATGTTAAGTTCTCATTTAACTCATATACAATGAACAGACCTTCACAGGCACTCGGCGCTGCGGCAGTACAGGATGATGCATATTTCAAAGAAATCACCGGTAAGATAATCGCAACCAGAGAGTGGACCAAGAAGGAGCTTACAAGATTGGGATTCACATTCCCCGATTCAAAGGCAAACTTTATTTTTGCAAGTCACAAGAGTGTCCCTGCTGCAGATATCTTCAATTATCTGAGACAGCAGAATATCTATGTCAGATATTGGAATAAGGACAGAATCAATAATTCGCTCCGTATTACCATAGGCACAGATTCACAGATGCAGTTGCTGATAGCTGCATTGGAAGCATATCTCGGTTAAGGAGCGTCAGTAATGAAAAACAGTATTGGTAAGATATTGGTAGCAGTATTATGCTTGTCAATTTTGGTATCGACAAGTCCTGTCAGTGTACATGCTGCAGGTAATGAAGATGTAAACGATTATTTTATAACCTCAGTTGCGGAGGCTTCGGAGGATGCAACTATTACAACTACCGGTTCTGCAGATGATACCGAGGTGACAGTCTCAGAGGCTGCTGACGATAAGGCTGTTGAAGAGGAAGAGAAGCTTGGTTTTACCGAAAAAATCGCAGCAAAGTTTGCCGATTCTCTCGGTAAATATATTCCTGATTGGGCAATTGTTCTTTTGGTTTCAATGATGCCTATTTTGGAGCTCAGAGCAGGACTGTTCGTGGCAAAGTTTTTGAATTTTGATATCAGAGTGGCGATTCCTATCTGTGTACTCGGAAATATTATTCCCATTCCGTTTATTCTTCTTTTTATCAAGAAGATATTTAAGTGGATGGGCAAGACCAAGCTTTTCCACAAGCTTATTGAGAAACTTGAGGCCAGAGCAATGAAAAAGAGCTCAGCTCTTTCAAAGGGAGAATTCCTCGGACTGGTATTGTTCGTAGGTATTCCGATTCCCGGAACAGGTGCGTGGATGGGTTCACTCATTGCGGCACTTTTGGAGATTGATTTCAAGAAGGCTATAGCGGCTGAATTGGTAGGCATTGTTATTGCTACAATAATCGTATCAATACTGTCATACGGTTTGCTGGGAATGTTTATTTAATTACGGATGAGTATCCGGTAAGAGGAATGAAGTTATGTCAGAAAGCTATACTGATTTTGCACAGGTTTATGACGAACTGATGGACGAGACACCCTATGAGCTTTGGAAGAATCGTATTGTCGAAGCTATGAATGAGTATGGAATCAGTAAGCCGGTTAAGAGTGCGGAGGATTTTTTCGAGGATGGAAATATCACTGAGGAAGAACTGCTTGAATCCGAGAGAAATCTTGTTGTGGATCTTGGATGCGGAACGGGTACTTTGACCGAGATGCTCTATGCTGAAGGTTATGACATGATTGGCATCGATATGTCGGAATCTATGCTGGAAAAAGCTATGGATAAGAAGGCAGAATCGGGTTCTGAGATACTGTATCTCAATCAGGATATGAGAGAATTGGAACTCTATTCTACGGTGGGTACGGTTATCAGTGTATGCGATTCGATTAATTATCTTACCGATGAGGAAGATGTCAGACTTACGCTCGGATTGATTCATAATTACCTTTATCCGAACGGCTTGTTTATATTTGATTTTAATACTGATTATAAATACAGAGAGGTCATCGGGGATACGACGATTGCTGAGAATCGTGATGACTGCAGCTTTATCTGGGAGAATTTCTACGACCCTGAAGAGAAAATCAATGAGTATGATTTGACTATTTTTGTTGAAGAAGAGGAAGGCTTGTTCAGAAAGTTTTCCGAGACTCATTTCCAGAAGGGTTACGATAAGAAGCAGATGGAAGAGATGCTGGTATCGGCAGGATTTGACATAGTCAAAATGATTGATTCCGATACCGAAAATGAGGCTGATGATGAGAGCGAGAGAATTTTTGTAATCGCTCGCTGCATTAAGTAAACAATTAAGTAAACAATTAAGTAAACAAAATGTTTATACTTCAAGAATAATGATTTTATTCGGGAGATAAATTATATTTGAGGCATACATGGAAGATTATATTGTAAGCGGAATGGCCGCTAATGAACAGATAAGAGTATTTGCATGTACCACAAGAAATCTCGTGGAGCACGCAAGGGAAATACATAACACCAGTCCCGTAATCACGGCTGCTTTGGGAAGAATGCTTACTGCGGCAACAATGATGGGAAGCATGCTCAAGGGAGAAAAGGATGTTATTTCTATCCAGATTAAGAGTGCAGGACCTGTGGGAGGAATTACGGTAGCAACCGATTCATCTTCAAATGTAAGGGGATACGCAGAGGTACCGGATGTTATTATTCCCGCAAAGCCCAACGGAAAGCTTGATGTTTCCGGAGCGGTAGGTCCCGGAACTATGAGGGTAATCAAGGATATGGGCTTGAAGGAACCCTATGTTGGAGAAATCGATCTTCAGACAGGAGAGATTGCTGAGGATTTTACATATTATTTTGCGGTATCTGAACAGGTACCTTCGTCTGTGGGACTCGGTGTTTTGATGAATAAGGACAACACCGTAAGACAGGCGGGAGGATTTATCATTCAGCTGCTTCCTTTTGCAAGTGATGAGGTGATATCAAAGCTTGAGGAAAATCTGAAGGCTATTCCTTCGGTAACGACAATGCTCGACGGAGGAGATACACCAGAGGATATGCTCAAGAGAGTGCTTGACGGATTTGATGTTGAGTTTACGGGAACAAGACCTTGTGCGTACAAATGCACCTGTAGCAGAGAACGGCTGGAAAAGGTAATGATCAGCCTTGGAAGGAAGGAACTTCAGTCAATGATAGATGAAGGAAAATCTGTTGAGGTCGGTTGTCAGTTCTGCAACTCAAAATATGAATTTACAATAAATGAACTTTCTGACCTGCTCACCAAGAGCAACTAACTACTAATCTTTTTAACATTAATGGCGAAGGCCGAAAACGAGGTACAGAAAATGAATAATTACACAAAAGAGGACGTACTTAATCTGGTTCGCGAAGAAGATGTTGAGTTTATCAGACTCCAGTTTACCAATCTTCTCGGCGTATTAAAGAATGTGGCAATCACAGCAAATCAGTTGGAGAAGGTGCTTGATAACGGATGCCTTTTTGACATATCTGCAATCGACGGTGTGCGCAGAGTGACAGATTCCGAGAGAGTGCTTGTTCCGGATTTTTCTACATTCGAGATTTTTCCCTGGAGACCACAGCAGGGTAAGGTGGCAAGACTTCTGTGCGAGGTACATCTTCCCGAAGGAAAGCCTTCAGAGGTTGGCCCCAGATATATACTCAGAAGAACTCTTGAGAGTGCGGCCGAGCTTGGATATACCTTTGAGGTTGGACCCGAGTGTGAGTTCTTCCTTTTTGAAACAGACGAGAATACCAATCCTACGGTAATTACTCATGAACAGGCAGGTTATTTTGACGTTGGTCCTCTTGATGAAGGTGAAAATGCCCGCCGTGATATTGTAATGAACCTTGAGGATATGGGCTTTGAAATAGAAGCTTCACATCATGAGGCTGCCCCTGCACAGCACGAGATTGATCTTGCGTACGGTGAGGCACTCGATGTGGCTGACAGTATCATTACATTTAAGCTTGCTGTTCGTACTCTTGCCAAGAGACATGGTCTGCATGCAACATTTATGCCCAAGCCCCGCAATGATGTAAACGGTTCGGGTATGCACATTAATATGTCGCTTCGTAAGAATGGTGTAAATATATTCAGTGATCCCGATGACGAAAATGGTCTTTCAAAGGAAGCATATTGGTTTATCGGAGGTCTGATGAAGCATCTTCCCGGAATGGCTCCCGTTACCAATCCGTTGGTTAATTCATACAAGAGACTGATTCCCGGATATGAAGCGCCCGTATATGTGGCATGGAGCTCAAAGAACAGAAATCAGATGATAAGAGTGCCTTCAAAGATGACAGGCAAATCTACAAGAATCGAGCTCAGAAGCCCGGACTCATCGGCAAATCCTTATCTTACATTGGCCCTTTGCCTGGCAGCAGGACTTGACGGTATACAGAATAAGATTGAGCCGCCCAAGGCTGTTGATGCCGACATCAACGCGATGACAGATGCGGAGAGAGCAACGTTGGGAATCAAGAAGCTTCCCGGAACACTTATTGAAGCTTTGGATGAATTCAAAAAGGATGAGTTTATCAGAAAAGCCCTCGGAGATGCCGCTTTCGAGAAATATGTTCTTGTGAAAGAAAAAGAATGGAACGATTATAATACAAAGGTTTCGGAGTGGGAACTCAAAGAATACCTTAACCGCTATTAATTGATCACTTGACAAGCGTATTGATTAACGCCCGACAGACATTTTATTTTACTGCAAAGGAGGTGGGCAGGTGGTTAATATAATTGTTGCATTGCCAAAACCGGAAGAATGCACCGGAATAAAAAACATACTTGCCCGCAACGGTTATCGATCCTTGTATGTATGTAATACGGGTGCACAGGCTATCAGTCAGGCTGAGGATTATGAGAACGGCATAGTTATATGCGGTTATAAGCTTCAGGACATGGTATACAGTGAGCTGAAGCAGAACATTCCGGATGGTTTTGAAATGCTAATATTGGCTTCACAGAAATTTATCAGTGAATGCTATGGAAATGATATAGTGTGTCTTGCGATGCCGCTTAAGTTGAACGATTTTATGAGCACGGTCAACATGATGGCGGAAGAGCTTGAGCGCAGGAGAAGAAGAGCGCGCCTGGCACCTAAGGTCAGAAATGAAAAAGATACTCAATTGATTGCTGAAGCAAAAGAGGTGCTGATGGTGCGAAATCATATGACAGAGGATGAGGCGCACCGCTATATACAGAAAAACAGCATGGACAGTGGTAACAGTTTGGTGGAAACCGCCAAGATGATACTTACCCTTATGAGGAATTAAGGAGGGTGTTATGGAAAAAATGAATATCAGATTTACCAAGATGCATGGCTGCGGCAATGATTATGTGTATATAAACGGAGCTGAATACAAGCTTGATGCCGATAAGAAACCCGATATTGTGAGGGCATTGAGTGACAGACATTTCGGTATCGGCGGGGACGGCGTGATATTTATCAATCCGTCTGATGTGGCTGATTTTGAAATGGAAATGTGGAATGCGGACGGTACCAGAGCCGAGATGTGCGGCAACGGAATCAGATGCGTGGCAAAGTATGTGTTCGATCACAGCCTTACTGATTCTAAGAATATCAGTATTGTCAGTGCGGGGATGATAAAGTACCTCGTTCTTACAACAGAAAAAAGCGATAGAACCGCTCATGGCGAAGAAGTAGTCAAGGTGAGGGTAAATATGGGTTCACCTATATTGGTGCCGGCAGAAATTCCTGTTGTTGCTGAGGGTGATACTGCGATTAATGTCCCGATTGAGGTGCAGGGAAATGAATACAAAATGACCTGCGTATCCATGGGCAATCCTCATGCAGTTATTTTTATGAAAGATGTTGCCGGACTTGATATTGAAAAGATAGGTCCGGATTTTGAAAATCATAAGCTTTTTCCGAAGAGAACCAATACTGAATTTGTTGAGGTGATCGACAGAAACAATGTGAATATGCGTGTGTGGGAGAGAGGTACCGGTGAGACTTTGGCTTGCGGAACCGGATCCTGTGCTACGGCGGTTGCATGTGTGCTGAACGGATTGACCGACGACAAGGTAAATGTGCACTTGCTCGGAGGTACACTTGAGATTGAGTGGGACAGAAAAGAAAACTTGATTTATATGACCGGACCGGCAACAACCGTATTTGAGGGTGATGTTATTGTTTAGTACATCTGCCTGATTAAGGACAGATGAAAGAAATGTGATGATTGAGGGAATAATCCCTGAATATATTTTTTACAACGAGAGGAGTACCAAAACAATGGTAAAGGCAAATGACAATTATCTTAAACTTCCCGGAAGTTATCTCTTTTCTACAATAGGAAAGAAGGTTAGAGAATACAGCGCAGCAAATCCTGATGCAAAGATCATCAGACTCGGAATCGGTGATGTTACTCAGCCCCTTGCTCCCGCTATTATCGATGCACTTCACGGAGCAGTAGATGAGATGGCAGCAAGAGAGACCTTCAAGGGTTATGCTCCCGATCTTGGATACGAGTTCCTCAGAAATGCTATCGCTGATAACGATTATAAGGCAAGAGGATGCGATATTACTGCAGATGAAATCTTTGTATCTGACGGAGCTAAGTGTGACTGCTCTAATATTCAGGAAATTTTCAGCCTTGATAATAAGATTGCTGTTTGCGATCCCGTATATCCTGTTTATGTAGATTCAAACGTAATGGCAGGACGTACCGGTACTTATGATGCTAAGACCGAGACCTGGAGTGATGTTATTTATATGCCTTGTACAGCAGAGAATAATTTTGCACCCGAGCTTCCCAAGGAGACTCCCGATCTTATCTATCTGTGCTTCCCCAATAACCCTACCGGTTCAACCATTACCAAGGCACAGCTTCAGGAGTGGGTTGATTATGCCAATAAGGTTGGTGCAATCATTCTTTATGATGCTGCATACGAAGCATATATTTCAGAGGCAGATGTTCCTCACAGCATTTATGAGTGCGAGGGTGCAAGAACTTGCGCTATCGAGCTTAGATCATTCTCAAAGAATGCAGGTTTTACCGGCGTAAGACTTGGTTTCACCGTTATCCCCAAGGAACTCAAGGCAGGCGATGTTAATCTCCATGCACTTTGGGCAAGAAGACACGGCACCAAGTACAACGGAGCTCCTTACATTATTCAGAAGGCCGGCGAGGCAGTATATTCAGAGGCAGGTAAGGCTCAGCTTAAGCAGCAGGTTGCTTACTATATGAATAATGCAAAGTATATTTATGACGGACTTAAGAGCGCAGGCTTTACCGTATCAGGTGGCGTGAATGCTCCTTATATCTGGCTCAAGGCTCCCAACAATATGACCAGCTGGGAATTCTTTGATTATCTTCTTACCAATGTAAATGTAGTAGGTACTCCCGGTTCGGGATTCGGACCTTCAGGCGAGCACTATTTCAGACTTACTGCATTCGGTACTTATGAGAATACTGTTGAGGCAGTTGACAGAATTAAGAAGATTAACCTGTAATTATAAGGCTGTATATAGACCAAGGCTTGTTTTGGAGGCTGTATGAATTGGTTGATTGGCTGGCTGGTTATACTGGCCATACTTATAATTATTGAATTGATTACGATGAAGTTCACAACAATATGTTTTGCTTGCGGCGCAGGAGCTGCGGCAATATTGGCGGTGTTTAATGCACCTGTGTGGACACAATGGATTGCCTTTGTGATTATCAGTTTTATAATGTTTGCGTTTGTCCGCCCGGTGGCTCAAAAGAGATTAAGGCGCGGACGACGCAAAGAGAATGCCTACAAGCTGATTGGCAAGCGCGGAAGAGTTATCAGCGAGATTGATAATTGGCGCGGTATAGGTCAGGTAAATGTGCAAGGGCAGGAATGGAGTGCAGTCAGCGAGGAGGAAAATGTAATAATTCCCGTTGGCGCGATAATCGACGTTACCGGAGTGTATGAGGGCAAGCTTGTGATATGCCTTGATGAGGTAATGGACGGCAATGTGGAACTGGAGGTTTCTGAAGGAAGCCTCGATCCTACATATAATGGTAGAGACAGAAAATGGTAGTGAAGGAGACGGATATGGATTTACGCGGAAGAGATTTTTTGAAGTTGCTTGATTATACACCTGAAGAGATTACCTATTTGGTAGATCTCGCAGCAGATTTAAAGGATAAGAAAAAGAAGGGTATCCCTGTAGATCATCACAGAGGAAAGAATATTGCTCTTATTTTTGAGAAGACCAGTACAAGAACCCGCTGTTCTTTTGAAATCGCAGCTCATGATCTTGGCATGGGTACAACCTATCTCGACCCTTCAGGATCACAGATTGGTAAAAAGGAATCTATCGCAGATACCGCAAGAGTACTTGCAAGTATGTTTGACGGTATTGAATACAGAGGCTATGGCCAGGAAATCGTTGAAGAGCTTGCTAAGTATTCTAAGGTTCCCGTATGGAACGGACTCACAAACGAATTCCATCCTACACAGATGTTGGCAGACCTTCTTACCATTCGTGAGGAGTTTGGATACTTAAAGGGTATCAAGCTCGCATACATGGGTGATGCACGTTATAACACCGGTAATTCACTTATGGTTGTATGTGCAAAAATGGGAATGCATTTCTATGGATGTGCGCCCAAGAAGTATTGGCCCAACGCTGAGCTTGTTGCTACTGCAAAGGAGATCGCAGCGACTACAGGCGGAAGCATAACTCTTACCGAAGATGCAATGGAAGGTACCAAGGGTGCCGATGTAGTATGCACCGATGTATGGGTATCAATGGGCGAGCCCGATGAGATTTGGGCAGAAAGAATTGCTGATCTTAAATCATTCCAGGTTAATTCGGCAATTATGAAAAATGCATCGGAAAAGGCTATCTTTATGCATTGTCTTCCTGCATTCCATGACCTTAAGACTAAGATTGGTGCAGAGGTTGGTGCAAAGTTTGGCATTTCTGAGCTTGAGGTTACAGACGAGGTATTTGAATCAGCAGCCAGCCGTGTGTTTGAGGAGGCTGAAAACCGTATGCATACCATTAAGGCTGTAATCGACGCGACTGTATAATATGAAGAATCAGATTCTTGAACTGCTTCGTAAAAATGCGGATTATATTTCGGGACAGGAATTGTGTGAGCATTTTAATGTTTCACGAACCGCAGTATGGAAGGCAGTGGAACAATTGAAAAAAGACGGATATATTATCGAGGCTGTAAGAAACAGGGGCTACCGTTTGGTTACGAACGGTAGCGATGTCTACAATAAAGCTGAGATTGATGCATCTATTAAAACAGATTATATAGGAAGAAACAGTTTCTTCTATAATATAATAGGTTCGACCAATACCGAGGCAAAGCGACTTGCCGAGGAGGGCGCCGAAAGCGGAACCTTGGTGGTTGCCGACAGGCAAACTGCAGGAAAGGGCAGACGCGGAAGAACCTGGGAGAGTCCCGAAGGAACCAATATTTACTTTTCGCTGTTGCTCAAGCCTGAATTTGCTCCGGCACAGGCTCCGATGCTTACACTTGTGATGGCATTGGCGGTTGCTGAAGCGCTGAACAAGTTGCCCGGAACGGACACTAATGCAGATGCAGCGGATAAATCGTCCGACGCAAAGGGCGATACAGCAGGTGATGCAAAGGCTAGGATTAAGTGGCCAAATGATATCGTGATTAACGGGAAAAAGGTATGCGGCATTTTGACAGAGATGAGCGTCGAACATGACTATATTCAGTATGTGGTAATCGGCACAGGCATTAATGTTAAACAGCAGGTTTTTGATGCTGATTATGCTGCTCATGCTTCTTCGGTTGAGACTGAACTTGGTATGTTTGTATCAAGAAGCAAATTGATAGGCCTTATAATGGAAACATTTGAGAAACATTATAAGGAGTTTGAGACGACTGAGAATCTGAGCCCTGTTAAAGCTGAGTATGAAGAGCTTTTGGTAAACAAGGGCAGAGAGGTTTGCGTGCTTGACCCGAAGGGGGAGTACAGAGGAACAGCTCTCGGAATTAACGACAGCGGTGAGCTGTTGGTTAAGACAGATGATAATAATGTGACGGAAGTGTATGCCGGAGAGGTTTCGGTGAGAGGAATATACGGATATGTCTGATAATGAAGTTAAGGATAAATTTGCAACTGATGACAACGGAGTCCTTCCTGACGGAAGAGTTGTTTTGTGCGGTGCAAATTCATACGAGCAGAAATTCTATTTTAATAAGAGATTTTCAAAACTGCCTGAATCTATTCAGAAGGAATTGAATATAATCTGTGTTCTCTTTACTGAAGAGGTTGGCGGTATTTTTTATATAGTATTTGATGCAGATGGTGGAATAAGCCTCGAGACTAATGCAGATGCGGATGACATTTATTATGATGAAGTATCATCCGGATTGCTGATAGGAGAAATCAGAAGAACCAGACAGGAACTGATGGAATCACTGAGTCTCTATTACAGAATGCTGGTACTCGGCGAAAAGCCTGAGGAGATACTTAAGGAGCTTGGTGAGGAGTAGTTTTCCGATGAGATTGAAGATTGGAAATGTCGAACTGGAAAATAACATAGTGCTTGCACCGATGGCAGGAGTAACAGACCTGCCATTTCGTATTCTGTGCAGAGAACTCGGCGCCGGAATGGTATGTATGGAGATGATTAGTGCAAAAGCACTTTCATATCATAATAAGAATACAGTGGATTTGATGAAAATCTATGAAGGCGAGCATCCTGTATCAATGCAGCTTTTTGGATCCGAACCTGAACTCATAGGCGAAGTGGTCGAGGAGATTAACAATAATCCGAACGATATATTGGATTTTAATATGGGATGTCCTGTGCCCAAGGTTGTTAATAACGGTGAGGGTTCGGCGCTTATGAAGAATCCGGACCTCGCATTCAAAATAATGGAACAGCTGGTTAAGCATTCGACCAAGCCTGTAACCGTTAAGTTTAGAAAAGGGTTTGATTCTGAACATGTGAATGCGGTTGAAATAGCAAAAGCGGCTGAGGCTGCAGGTGTGAATGCCGTGGCTGTTCACGGAAGAACCAGAGCTCAGTATTACAGCGGTGAAGCCGATTGGGATATCATAGGACAGGTTAAAGCTGCAGTAAGTATTCCGGTAATCGGTAACGGAGATGTCACCGGCCCCGAAAAGGCTAAGAGACTTACCGAGATGACCGGTTGCGACGGAATAATGATAGGAAGAGGTGCTGAAGGTAATCCCTGGATATTCAGAGATGTGAAGCATTATCTTGAAACCGGTGAACTTTTGCCGGCTCCTACGAGAGAAGAGAAGAAAGCGGTGGCAATCAGACATGCCGAGCTGATGCTGCAGTACAAGGGTGAGTATATTGCGACAAAGGAAATGCGTAAGCATTTGGCCTGGTATACTGCGGGGATGCCGAATTCTTCAAAATTCAGACAAAGAATCAATTCGATGGAGACGATGGAACAGCTCCTGGCGGGTGTTAATGAGATATTTGATGCCTAAAAAACGAATTATTGAGCTTTGATATATGTCAAAATGCCATGAAAAGGCCTAAATTAGTGCCTTTTTATGGTGAAAAAAATAAATTTGTATGATTTAACAATATTTTTTCAAAAAGTTGTTGCATTTTTAGAAATAAAAAGATATACTACTCCTTGCTGTGGCATGATAGCTGTGAAGCGTGAGGTTGCTGCTGACAGGTAACTGGATGCAGGTTTTCCGTGGAGCGAATGTCAAGTTATTAAACTGACGACAAGTCACTGTACTACAATTAAGTCTGTCTCAGGACAGAAACTACGTGTGGAAGCTTGAAAGAGCAAAATAATCCTGCCTGAACGTTGCTAAGGTTTAGGACACACACGGTTGAGTGTACAGTCACCGCTTGTCGCATACGAAATTTGTGCGAATTAGGAGGCGACTTTTTTTATGGCAAGTCAAATTATGAGAATTACCCTTAAGGCTTATGATTTTCAGCTTATCGACGCATCAGCTGCTAAGATCATTGAGACTGTTAAGAAGAACGGATCTCAGGTAAGCGGACCTGTTCCTCTTCCTACTAAGAAGGAAGTTGTAACAATCCTCAGAGCTACTCATAAGTATAAGGATTCAAGAGAACAGTTCGAGCAGAGAACTCACAAGAGACTCATCGACATCATCTCTCCCACTCAGAAGACTGCTGAGGCTCTTCAGCGTCTTGAAATGCCTGCCGGTGTTTACATCGACATCAAGATGAAGAATAGGTAATTCATCGAGGCTACATTATTATAAGTAATACGCTATAGGCGATTACATAGAAACATTTTAACAAACCTCTACAATGTGTACTAAGATTCTAGCAAGAATAAACCGCCGGACGAATTAGCAACGTATGATCCGTGTTTAGTCCAATGTAGAGCAAACGGAGGTTAAGAAAGAAAATGAAGAAAGCAATTTTGACAACCAAGATTGGCATGACTCAGATCTTCGCAGAAGATGGCTCTCTGATCCCTGTAACCGTTCTTCAGGCAGGTCCCTGTGTAGTAACTCAGGTTAAGACTGTTGAGAACGATGGCTACAGCGCAATTCAGGTAGGCTTCGGCGAGAAGAAGGACAGAGTCGTAAACAAGGATGGCAAGGGTAGCAAGAAGGTTTACAACCGTCACGGTGCTACTAAGGCAGAGCAGGGCCACTTCAAGAAGGCCGGCACAACATCTAAAGAATATGTCAGAGAGTTTCGCTTTGAAAATGCTGACGAGTACAGCCTTGGAGCTGAGATTAAGGCAGATATCTTCGCTAACGGCGATAAGGTAGATGCAACTGCTATCTCAAAGGGTAAGGGATTCCAGGGTGCTATCAAGAGACTTGGTCAGAGCAGAGGACCCATGAAGCACGGTTCTAAGTTCCATCGTCATCAGGGTTCAAACGGTGCTTGTTCATCTCCCAGCCGTGTATTCAAGGGCAAGGGAATGCCTGGTCACATGGGTAGCGTAAAGGTTACCGTACGCAACCTCGAAGTAGTTAGAGTAGATGCTGAGAAGAATCTTCTTCTTGTAAAGGGCGCAGTACCCGGATCAAAGAAGGCTCTTGTTACCATCAAAGAGACTACTAAGGCAGAGTGCTAATTCAGAGCGAAAGGAGGACCAATAAAAATGGCAAACGTTAATGTTTACAATATGGAAGGCAAGGAAGTTGGTACAATCGAGCTGAATGATGCAGTATTTGGTGTAGAAATCAATGAGCATCTTGTTCACATGGCAGTTGTACAGCAGCTTGCAAATAATCGCCAGGGAACTCAGAAGGCTAAGACTCGTTCTGAAGTATCAGGCGGCGGAAGAAAGCCTTGGAGACAGAAGGGAACCGGTCATGCAAGACAGGGTTCTACAAGAGCTCCTCAGTGGACACACGGTGGTGTAGTATTCGCACCCGTTCCCAGAGATTATTCTTTCAAGCTTAATAAGAAGGAAAAGAGAGCTGCTCTTAAGTCAGTTCTTACCGATAAGGTACAGGCTGGTAAGCTCGTAGTTGTTGATGAGCTTAAGTTTGACGAGATCAAGACAAAGCAGTTCGTTACAGTTCTTAACAACCTTAAGGTTGAGAGCGGACTTGTAGTTATCGCTGATAACAACGAAAACGTAGTAAAGAGCGCAAGAAACATTGAGACCGTTTCAACTTCAGTTGTTAACGAGATCAACGTATACGACGTTCTTAATGCAAAGACCCTGGTTCTTACCAAGGATGCTGTTGCTAAGATTGAGGAGGTATACGCATAATGGCTGATATTAAATACTATGACGTAATCCTCGCGCCGGTTGTAACTGAGAAGTCAATGAGCGGCATGGGCGAAAAGAAGTATACATTCCTTGTACACACTGAGGCTAACAAGTCACAGATCAAGGAAGCTGTAGAGAAGATGTTCGAAGGCGCTAAGGTAAAGAAGGTTAACACCCTTAACCTTGACGGAAAGAACAAGAGACGCGGTATGGTTACCGGTAAGACTGCTAAGACTAAGAAGGCTATGGTATGGCTTACTGAGGATAGCAAGGACATCGAGATTTTCTCAGGTCTGTAATTAACAATTAACCGCAACGTATACGGCACATGATGCCGTGCTAAATTAACAAAGGAGATTAGAAAAATGGGAATTAAGACATACAATCCCTACACCCCCTCCAGAAGAAACATGACCGGTTCTGATTTCGCTGAGATCACCAAGACCACTCCTGAGAAGAGCCTCATCGTTTCACTGAAGAAGAATGCCGGACGTAACAACCAGGGCAAGATCACCGTTAGACATCACGGTGGCGGAAATAGACAGAAGTATCGTATGGTAGATTTCAAGAGACTTAAGGATGGCATCCCTGCTACCGTTATCGGAATCGAGTACGATCCTAACAGAACTGCTAACATTGCACTTATCTGCTATGCAGATGGTGAGAAGGCATACATCATCGCTCCCGAAGGACTTACCGATGGAATGAAGGTTATGAATGGACCTGAAGCAGAAGTAAGAGTAGGCAACTGCCTCCCTCTCGAGTGCATTCCTGTTGGTACTATGGTACACAACATTGAGCTCTATCCCGGAAAGGGCGGCCAGATGGTTCGTTCCGCTGGTAACGGCGCACAGCTTATGGCTAAGGAAGGCAAGTATGCAACCCTTAGACTCCCTTCTGGCGAGATGAGAATGGTTCCTCTTAACTGCCGCGCTACCGTTGGTATCGTAGGTAATGTTGACCACAACCTTATCAAGATTGGTAAGGCAGGTCGTAAGCGTCACATGGGCATCCGTCCTACCGTTCGTGGTTCTGTTATGAACCCCAATGACCATCCTCATGGTGGTGGTGAAGGTAAGACCGGTATCGGTAGACCCGGCCCTTCAACTCCTTGGGGTAAGCCTGCTCTTGGTCTTAAGACCAGAAAGAAGAAGAAGGCTTCTAACAAGTTGATCGTAAGAAGACGTGACGGCAAGGCAATCAAGTAATCAGGAGGAACAAAAATGGCTAGATCACTTAAAAAAGGACCTTTCGCAGACGCTGAACTGCTTAAGAAGGTTGATGCAATGAACGCATCAGGACAGAAGTCTGTAATCAAGACTTGGTCTCGTAGATCCACAATTTTCCCTTCCTTCGTTGGACTCACCATCGCAGTACATGATGGACGTAAGCACGTTCCTGTATATGTTACCGAAGATATGGTAGGACACAAGTTGGGTGAGTTTGTAGCAACCAGAACCTACAGAGGACACGGCAAGGACGAGAAGAAGTCTAAGGTTAGGTAAGTTCATCAGTTGAAAGGAGTGTAAATCTATGGCTAACGGACATAGATCTCAATACAAGAGAGAAAGAAATGCTCAGAAGGATACCCGTCCTTCAGCAAAGTTGTCTTACGCTAGAGTATCAGTACAGAAGGCTTGCTTCGTACTTGATGCTATCAGAGGTAAGGATGTAACTACCGCTGCTGCTATTTTGGAGTACAATCCCAGATATGCTTCAAGCGTTGTCAAAAAGCTGCTTGCATCTGCTGTTGCAAATGCAGAGAACAACAACGGAATGAATCCCGAGAATCTCTACATTGCAGAGTGCTATGCTAACCAGGGTCCTATCATGAAGAGAGTAAGACCCCGTGCACAGGGCAGAGCTTACAGAATCGAAAAGAGAATGAGCAACATCACTATCGTGCTCGATGAGAAGAAGTAAGGAAAGGAGCTTAAAAATTTATGGGACAGAAAGTTAATCCTCATGGCCTCAGAGTTGGCGTAATCAAGGATTGGGATTCCAGATGGTATGCAAATGACCAGGAATTCTCAGATTACCTCGTAGAGGATCAGAAGATCAGAAAGTTTCTCAAGAAGAAGCTCGGTAATGCCGGCGTTTCTAAGATTGAGATTGAAAGAGCATCCGACAGAGTAAAGGTTATCATCTACACTGCAAAGCCCGGCTTCATCATCGGTAAGGGTGGCACAGAGATCGAAGTAACCAAGAACGAGATCGCAAAGCTTACCGCAGGTAAGAAGGTTCTCGTAGATATCAAGGAAATCAAGAGACCTGATCGCGATGCACAGCTTGTTGCTGAGAACATTGCTCAGCAGCTTGAGAACCGTGTTTCATTCAGACGTGCTATGAAGTCTTGCATGGGTAGAACCATGAAGGCAGGCGCTCTTGGTATCAAGGCAGCTTGCTCAGGACGTCTTGGCGGTGCTGATATCGCACGTACAGAGTTCTACAGTGAGGGTACTATTCCTCTTCAGACTCTCAGAGCTGATATTGATTACGGCTTTGCAGAGGCAGATACAACCTACGGTAAGGTAGGTGTTAAGGTTTGGATTTACAAGGGCGAAGTTCTTCCTACTAAGAACAACAAGCCGGAAGGGAGCGACAAATAATGTTAATGCCTAAGAGAGTTAAGCGTCGTAAGCAGTTCCGTGGCACTATGGCCGGAAAAGCACTTCGCGGAAATACCATTGCTTATGGTGAGTATGGTCTTGTAGCAACTGAGCCTTGCTGGATCAAGTCAAATCAGATCGAGGCAGCTCGTATCGCTCTTACCCGTTACACCAAGCGTGTTGGTAAAGTTTGGATTAAGATTTTCCCTGATAAGCCCGTTACAGCAAAGCCTGCTGAAACTCGAATGGGTTCAGGAAAAGGCTCACTTGAGTATTGGGTAGCAGTTGTTAAGCCCGGTCGCGTACTTTTCGAGATCGGTGGAGTTCCTGAGGAGCAGGCAAGAGAAGCACTTCGTCTTGCTATGCACAAGCTTCCTTGCAAGTGCAAGATCGTTTCTAAGGAAGATTTGGAAGGCGGTGCAAACTAATGAAATCTAATAAGTATATCGAAGAACTGAAGACTAAGTCAGCTGAAGAACTTCAGAATGAACTTGTTGCGGCTAAGAAAGAGCTCTTCAACTTGAGATTCCAGAATGCGACCAACCAGCTCGATAATACAGCTAGAATTAAGGAAGTTAGAAAGAACATTGCCAGAATTCAGACTGTAATCACTGAGAAGTCAAGAGCTTAAGGAGGATTAAAGCCGTGGAAAGAAATTTAAGAAAAACTCGTACTGGTAAGGTTACCAGTGACAAGATGGACAAGACAATCGTTGTTGCAATCGAAGAGCACGTAAAGCATCCTCTGTATGGCAAGGTTGTAAAGCGCACCTATAAGCTGAAGGCACATGACGAGAACAACGAGTGCAAGATCGGCGATACCGTAAAGGTTATGGAAACCAGACCTCTTTCAAAGGATAAGAGATTCAGACTGGTTGAAATCGTAGAGAGAGCAAAATAAGTTAGTATGTGCAATTCGGCACAAAGGAGGAAATAATGGTTCAGCAGGAAACTAGACTGAAGGTTGCTGATAACACCGGTGCTAAGGAGCTCCTTTGCATCCGCGTTATGGGCGGCTCAACCAGAAGATATGCGCAGATTGGCGATATCATCGTTGCTTCCGTAAAAGATGCAACACCCGGCGGTGTTGTCAAGAAGGGCGATGTTGTTAAGGCTGTTGTGGTTCGTAGCGTTAAAGGCGCTCGCCGCAAGGATGGTTCTTATATCAAGTTTGATGAGAACGCTGCAGTTATCATCAAGGAGGATAAGACCCCTAAAGGAACTCGTATTTTTGGACCCGTTGCAAGAGAGCTTCGTGACAAGCAGTTCATGAAGATTGTATCACTTGCTCCGGAAGTATTGTAAGGAGGTGCCCTAATGCAGAAGATTAAGAAGGGCGATACCGTACAGATTATCGCAGGTAAGGATAAGGGATCAGAAGGCAAGGTTAAGTCTGTAGATCCTAAGAATGGTAAGGTTGTTGTTGAAGGCCTTAACATGGTAACCAAGCATGCTAAGCCTTCTCAGGCTAATCCTAATGGTGGCATCGTTGAGAAGGAAGCTCCTATTGATGCTTCAAATGTAATGCTGGTTGTTAAGGGACAGAAGACCCGCGTTGGCTTCAAGATTGAAGACGGCAAGAAGGTTCGTGTTGCTAAGAAGACCGGCGAAGTTATCGATTAATTGGAAGGAGAAAAACGTTGAGCAGATTAAAAGATTTATACAACGACGAGATCGTTGCTGCAATGACCAAAAAGTTTGGTTACACAAACGTTATGCAGGTTCCCAAGCTTGATAAGATCGTTCTTAATATGGGTGTTGGCGAAGCTAAGGATAACCCGAAGGTTCTTGAGAACGCAGTAGCTGATATGGAAGCTATTACCGGACAGAAGGTAGTTCTTACCAAGGCTAAGAATTCAGTAGCAAACTTTAAGATCCGTGAGGGTCAGAATATTGGATGTAAGACCACTCTCCGCGGAGAGAAGATGTATGAGTTCCTTGATCGTCTTGTGAACCTTGCACTTCCCCGTGTACGTGACTTCAGAGGTGTAAACGCTAATGCATTTGATGGCAGAGGCAACTACGCTCTGGGCATCAAGGAGCAGTTCATTTTCCCTGAGATCGAGTTCGATAAGATCGACAAGACCAGAGGTATGGACATCATCTTTGTTACCACGGCTAAGACTGATGAGGAAGCTCGTGAGCTTCTCAGACTCTTCAACATGCCGTTCGCTAAGTAATTAGGAGGATACGTTAAATGGCTAAGACATCCATGAAAATTAAACAGCAGCGCAAGCCTAAGTTCTCTACTCAGGCATACACACGTTGCAAGCTTTGCGGCCGTCCTCATTCAGTACTGAAGAAGTATGGCATCTGCAGAGTATGTTTCCGTGAGCTCGCTTACAAGGGCGAGATTCCCGGAGTTAAGAAGGCAAGTTGGTAAGGAGGAAGAACAAAATGACTATGAGCGATCCTATTGCAGATATGCTTACAAGAATTCGTAATGCTAACACTGCAAAACATGATACTGTAGATGTTCCCAGCTCCAAGATGAAGCTTGCTATCGCTGATATCCTTGTTGATGAAGGATATGTAGAGAAGTATGATCTCGTTGATGCTGGTTCTTTCAAGAACATCCACATCACCCTTAAGTACAATGCAAATAAGTCTGAGAGAGTAATCTCAGGCATCAAGAGAATTTCTAAGCCCGGTCTTCGTGTATACGCAGGCAAGGACGATATGCCTAAGGTTCTCGGTGGTCTCGGTGTTGCAATCGTTTCTACCAACCAGGGCATCATCACCGACAAGAAGGCTCGTGAGCTTAATGTCGGCGGCGAAGTTCTCGCATTCGTATGGTAATAAATTTCAAAATGTGATGATGACAAATCCGTGGTCAAAATAATTTTGACTAACGGATTTGACATTATTATATATTTTGAAGTATTATTAATAGGTTGCAGTCGCAAGTTGATGGGGGAGACGATTCTTCACCGGATTGTGGCAAAATTATTTATCCTGAAAACATTTAAGGAGGAAAAAAGGCATGTCCAGAATTGGTAAATTGCCCGTTGCTATCCCTGCAGGTGTAACTGTAGAAGTAGCAGAGAACAACAAGGTTACCGTTAAGGGACCTAAGGGTACTCTCGAGAGAGTATTCGCAGAAGATATGGAGATCAAGGTAGAGGGTGCTGAAGTTATCGTAACCAGACCCAACGACCTTAAGAGAAGTAAGTCTCTTCATGGCCTTACCAGAACTCTTATCAACAACATGGTAGTAGGTGTTACCACCGGCTACGAGAAGAAGCTTGAGGTAAACGGTGTTGGTTATCGTGCTGCAAAGCAGGGTAAGAAGCTTACACTTAACCTTGGTTACTCTCATCCCGTTGAGATGGAGGATCCTGAAGGCATCGAGACCGCAGTAGACGGTCAGAATATTATCATTGTCAAGGGTATCGATAAAGAGAAGGTTGGACAGTTCGCTGCCGAAATCAGATCTAAGCGTGCTCCTGAACCTTATAAGGGTAAGGGTATTAAGTATGCTGACGAGACCATCCGCCGCAAGGTTGGTAAGACAGGTAAGAAGTAATCGATAAGGAGAGTATGAAATGGTTAGTAAAGAATCAAGAGTAGAAATTCGTGTTAAGAAGCACAACAGAATTCGTAACCGCTTCAGTGGTACTGCTGCAAGACCTCGTCTCGCAGTATTCAGAAGCAACAATCATATGTATGCTCAGATTATCGATGATGTTGAAGGTAAGACACTTGTATCCGCTTCCACTATGGAAAAGGAAATCAAGGCTGAACTGGATAAGACAAATAATGTTGAAGCAGCAGCATATGTAGGCACCGTTATTGCTAAGCGTGCAATTGAGAAGGGAATCAAAGAGGTTGTCTTCGATAGAGGCGGATTTATCTATCAGGGTAAGATCGCAGCATTAGCTGATGCAGCCAGAGAAGCTGGCCTTGAATTCTAGGAAAGGAAGAGGAAACACATGAAGCGTACAATCGTAGATGCAAGCCAGTTAGAATTAGAAGATAAGGTTGTTACCATTAAGCGCGTTACCAAGGTTGTAAAGGGTGGTTCAAACTCACGTTTTACCGCACTTGTAGTAGTAGGTGATGGCAACGGCCATGTAGGTGTAGGTCTTGGAAAGGCTAAGGAAGTTCCTGAAGCTATCCGTAAGGGCAAGGAAGATGCTATGAAGCATATCATCGAAATTGCACTTGATGAGAACAATTCTATTACACATGATTATATTGGACAGTATGGTTCCTCAAACGTACTGCTCAAGAGAGCTCCCGAAGGTACCGGTATCATCGCAGGTGGTCCCGCTCGTATCGTATGTGAGCTTGCTGGTATCAAGAATATCCGTACCAAGTCACTTGGTTCAAACAACAAGCAGAACGTAGTTCTTGCAACTCTTACCGGCCTTTCAGAGCTTAAGCGCCCTGAAGAGGTAGCTAAGAAGCGTGGCAAGGCTGTAGCAGAAGTTCAGGCATAAGGAGGAGTAAAACAATGGCAGACAAGAAGTTAAAGGTTACTCTTAGCAAGTCCCTTATTGCACAGGTTCCCAAGAATGTTGCAATTGCAAAGTCTATGGGTCTCCGCAAGATCGGACAGAGCGTTGTCCTTCCTGACAATGATGCGACAAAGGGTCAGATTCGTCTGATCAATCACTTGGTAAAGGTTGAAGAAGTATAATAGGAGGTTTCTCACCATGGAATTATCCAACTTAAGACCTGCTGATGGTTCAAAGCAGAGCGATAATTTTAGAAGAGGCCGTGGACACGGCTCAGGTAACGGCAAGACCGCTGGTAAGGGTCACAAGGGCCAGAAGGCTCGTTCAGGCGCACCCAGACCCGGATTTGAAGGTGGTCAGATGCCTTTGTACAGACGTCTTCCCAAGAGGGGCTTCAAGAATCGTAACACTCTTAACATCGTTGCAATTAATTTGAGCGATCTTGAGCGTTTCGAGGCAGGTGCAACTGTTGATGTTGCAGCTCTTATTGAAGCAGGCGTTATTAAGAATCCCAGAGATGGAGTAAAGATCCTTGGAAATGGAGAATTGACCAAGAAGCTCGATGTTAAGGCAAATGCATTCTCAGAGTCTGCAAAAGCTAAGATCGAAGCTGCTGGCGGAAGTGCTGAGGTGATCTAATGTTCACTACACTTAAGAACGCATTTAAGGTAAAAGAAATCCGAGTTAAGTTATTATTTACGTTGGCTATGTTAGTTGTGATCCGTATCGGATCACAGCTTCCTGTGCCGGGTATTGATAGTGCAGCGCTTGCGAAATATCTTGATCCGCTCGTAAATGCAGGTGGTGGCGCATTCGACTTTTTCGATGCAATAACAGGTGGTTCATTCACAACAATGTCCATCTTTGCATTGAACATTAACCCTTACATTACTTCATCAATTATCATCCAGTTGCTCACTATTGCAATTCCTAAGCTCGAAGAGCTTCAGCGTGATGGTGAAGACGGAAGAAAGAAGCTTACTACTATTACCAGATATCTTACTGTAGGACTTGCATTATTGCAGTCAACAGCAATGGCTATCAGCTTTGCTTCTAACAGAGTTATCGGTAAGCAGTGGTATTCATATGCAATCTGCATCGTAGCACTTACTGCAGGTTCTGCATTCCTTATGTGGGTTGGTGAACAGATTACAGAACATGGTATTGGTAACGGTATTTCAATAGTACTTACTATCAATATTATCTCGAGAATTCCTGAAGATCTTAAGACTTTGTACGATACAAAGGTTGCTCCGAGATTTGATAACGGTCCGGCTACAGCAATTCTGATTATTTTAATCATCATTGCTATTTTCATCGGAATGGTTATCCTTGTAATCATCTTGAATGATGCAGTACGTAATATTCCTGTTCAGTACTCAAAGAATGTAAGAGGACGCAGACAGATGGGCGCAGCTTCATCAAGCATTCCTCTTAAGGTTAACACCTCAGGTGTTATTCCTATCATCTTTGCACAGTCACTGCTTCAGTTGCCTATCATTATTACTTCTTTTGTAACTAATGGTAAGGGCGCTACAGGAGTTTGGGCAGAAATATCAAGATATATGAACAGCGGCAACTGGTGTGTATTTAAGCCTATTTCAGAGCTTAAGTATTCAGTTGGTTTGTTAGTGTATATCGCACTTGTAATCTTCTTTGCTTACTTCTATACATCAATTACCTTCAATCCTATTATGGTTGCAGATAATTTGAAGAGACAGGGTGGATTCATTCCCGGTATTCGTCCCGGCAAGCCTACCAGTGATTACCTGAATAAGGTACTTAATTATATCGTATTTATCGGTGCTGTTGGTCTTATCATCGTTTGCACACTTCCCTATGTATTTAGTGGAGTATTTAATGTAAGCGTTGCTACAACCGGTACCAGCCTGATAATCGTAGTTAGTGTAACTATTGAGACAATTAAGCAGGTAGAGTCAATGATGCTTGTACGTAATTACAAGGGATTTTTAGAGAACTAATTTTCAAATACAAAAGCCACGTGGCACTAAACTGCTGCGTGGCTTCTCGTAGTTATTAATGAAGAATAAAGGAGAAACACATATGAAGATTATCATGTTGGGCGCTCCCGGCGCAGGAAAAGGCACTCAGGCAAAGATGATTGCTGATAAGTACGGAATTCCTCACGTATCTACCGGAGACATTTTCCGTGCAAACATTAAGAACGGAACCGATCTTGGTAAGGAAGCAAAGCAGTATATGGATCAGGGACTTCTTGTTCCCGATGAGCTTACTGTTAAGATTCTCCTCGACAGAGTAGCACAGGCTGATTGTGCTAACGGATATGTTCTTGACGGATTCCCTCGTACTATTCCTCAGGCAAATGTTCTTGATGAGGCACTTACAAAGCTTGGCGATGCTATCGACTATGCTGTAAATGTAGATGTTCCCGATGAGAACATTGTAAAGAGAATGTCAGGAAGACGTGCATGTCTTAAGTGCGGCGCTACATATCATATTGAGCATATCCCCCCCAAGACTGAGGGTATCTGCGATACATGTGGTAGCGAACTTGTACTCAGAGACGACGATAAGCCCGAGACTGTTCTTAACAGACTTAAGGTTTATCATGACCAGACCCAGCCCCTTATCGATTTCTATACCGAGAAGGGTGTACTCAAGACTGTTGACGGTACTGTAGATATGAAGGACGTATTTGCAGCTATCTGTGCAATTCTGGGCTAATAAAATGATTACCATAAAGACAGAAGACGAAATTGCACTGATGAGAGAGTCTTGCAGACTTCTTTCTATAGTGCATGATGAGATGGCGGAGATCATCAAACCCGGAATATCAACTCTTGATATTGACAGATTTGGTGAGTCTATGATAGCAAAGGTGGGTGGAATACCTAACTTCAAGAACTATCAAGGATATCCGGCCAGTGTGTGCGTTTCGGTAAATGATGAGGTGGTTCACGGAATTCCAAAGGCTGAGCGTATCCTCAAAGAAGGCGATATTGTGAGTCTGGATTGCGGCCTTATATATAAGGGTTATCATTCGGATGCAGCAAGAACCTATCCTGTGGGTCAGGCATCGCCTGAGGCTCTGGCACTGATTGAGGCGACTAAGCAGAGCTTCTTTGACGGAATAAAGATGGCCAAGGCCGGAGGATATCTGCATGATATCTCAAATGCAATTGCCTGCAGCTTGATGGGCAACGGCTATGACGGAATTGTCAGAGATTTGTGCGGACACGGCATAGGAACACATTTACATGAAGAACCTCAGATTCCCAACTATGCGGTAAGCAAAAAAGGACCTGCTCTTAAAAAGGGTATGACCCTTGCAATTGAGCCCATGGTTGCAATCGGAACCGATGAGGTGGAATGGCTCGATGATGACTGGACGGTAGTAACTGCCGACGGATCTTGGGCTGCACACTATGAAAATACTATTTTAATTACAGAAGGAGAGCCTGAAGTCCTTACATTGGGACAGAGATAATCAGGGAGAAGTGAAAAAATGTCAAAAAGTGATGTTATCGAAATTGAAGGAACTGTTGTAGAGAAACTTCCTAATACCATGTTCAAGGTTGAACTTGAGAATGGTCATCAGGTTCTTGCAACAATCAGTGGTAAGCTCCGTCAGAATTTCATTAGAATTCTTCCCGGAGACAAGGTTACAATGG
>JAKSRV010000039.1 GCA_024403435.1 Lachnospiraceae bacterium | reverse complement strand
GATGGGAATGAACCAGATGGGCATGAATCCCATGATGGGAATGAATCAGATGGGTATGGCTCAGACCCCTGTCAATGTTAAGCCTGTTCAGTTCCAGAGCTTCGCAGGCGGCACACAGGATGTACCGGGCGGAGAGAACATCAATTTGATTATGGATGTTCCCTTGGAGGTAACGGTAGAACTTGGAAGAACTACCAAATCTATCTCAGAGATTTTGAACTTCGCACCCGGAACCATTATTGAACTTGATCGTATTGCCGGTGAGCCTATAGACGTTATGGTTAACGGCAAGTTTGTAGCACGAGGAGAGGTAGTAGTTATCGAGGAAAGCTTCGGTGTTCGTGTTACTGAGATTATAAATAATTAGTAAGTATATAATTGCTTATTGGAGGAGAAATATATGGCAAAAAACATTCTTATTGTTGATGACGCAGCTTTCATGAGAATGATGATTAAAGACATTCTTACAAAGAACGGATACAACGTAGCAGGTGAAGCTGAGAATGGTGCAAAGGCTGTAGAGAAGTACAAGGAGATTCATCCCGATCTCGTACTTATGGATATTACCATGCCCGAGATGGACGGTATTCAGGCACTTAAGGCAATCAAGGCTGCCGATGCAAGTGCTAAGGTTATTATGTGTTCAGCAATGGGACAGCAGGCAATGGTTATCGAGTCTATTCAGGCAGGTGCTAAGGATTTCATCGTTAAGCCCTTCCAGCAGGATAGAGTAATTGAGGCAGTTAAGAAGGTTGTTGGCTAATGATTTTGCTTGAATCATCAAGATCGTCAGGCTACGCCCAGCTTATCACCATGCTGATAGTATTTGTGGTAGTTTTGGCTGTCACTGCATTTGTTACAAAGTGGATGGCCAACTATCAGAAGTCGCAGAACAGTGGTCGCAATACGGAGATTATTGAGACTACCAGATTGGCAAACAACAAGTGGCTTCAGATTGTCAGAGTGGGTAAGACCATTAAGGTGTTGGCTATTTCAAAGGACGATGTGACATATTTGGGAGACATTGATCCGTCTGAACTTAAGGAGATTAAGAGCGGAAACGGCGGAATGTCTTCGTTTAAAAGTATGTTTGAAAAGGCGAAAAGTAAAGATAATGATTCCAGTGCCGATGCAAAGGAAGATGAGTTATGAGTTTTGGCAAAAGAGCTGGAAAAAGAATAATGATACTATTATGCCTGCTGGTTTCGGTAGGCATATTGTGGTTTAATGGGACAAGTTTAGTACACGCTACTGAGGAACATCACCTCGAAACAGGAGAGACAGTCACATCGACTACCGTTGATCCGGCCGGTACTTACGACGACCCGGATGACATGAACACGGTCAATACAGTGAACAGAATAAGTCTTACCTATGAAGGCGACAACGGTTCACTGAACGGATCTTTGCAGATACTGATTACGTTGACGCTGATTTCTTTGGCGCCTACGATAATCATAATGATGACTTCTTTTACAAGAATCATTATTGTGCTTCATTTCACTAGGGCTGCACTTAATACCCAGACCGCACCTCCTAACCAGGTGCTGATAGGACTTGCACTTATTCTGACATTTTTCATTATGAGTCCTACAATTAATCAGATTAACGAGCAAGCGTATATACCATATCAAAACGGCGAAGTAACAACCGACGAATTTATGGAGCTCGCAATGGAGCCGCTCAGAGAGTTTATGTATCCGCAGACACAGCTTAAGGATGTACAGTTGTTTATGGATATAGCTGATTTGCAGTGGGACGGAGAGCTGGATACAATTCCCAATTCGGTATTGATACCGGCGTTTATGATTTCAGAATTAAGAACGGCTTTTTGGATTGGATTTATGATATATATTCCTTTCCTTGTTATTGACATGGTAGTGGCATCCACCCTTATGAGTATGGGTATGATGATGCTTCCACCCACAACAATTTCAATGCCGTTTAAGATACTTCTGTTTGTTCTTGCAGACGGATGGGCACTTATAATTGGGCAGGTAGTGAAAACCTTCTATTAACGCCGGGCGAGCTTATGCTTCCCGGCTTATAGGCGTTTATAAGAGAGTATGAAATTTTTTGTTTGATCAAAAGGAGAGCAACGTGACTACAGAAGCAGTTACAGACATGATAAGAGACGGATTGTTTATAATCCTTGAAACAGCACTTCCGGTGTTGTTAATTTCTATGGCTATTGGTCTTTTGGTCAGCATTTTTCAGACGGTAACGTCTATACAGGAGCAGACATTAACCTTTGTTCCCAAACTTGTCGGTATTTTTGTTGCACTTATGTTGTTTGGTAACTGGATGCTGAATAATATGGTTACCTATGCTACGGAGTTATGGAGTTCTTTTAGTTACTACGTTCACAAATAGAAGAGTAGATGATGATTGATTTTTCTTTTTCATTTTACGATCTTGAATATTTTCTGCTGATATTTGTGCGAATCAGTATGTTTGTGTTCATAGCACCGTTTTTCAGCATGAGCAATACACCGAGAAATGTACGAGTTGTATTGAGCCTTTTCATTTCGTTTCTGCTTTATCTGACACTTACTCCGTCTCAGGCAGTAATCACGGATTCGTTGGTAGAGCTCGCGATGATTGTGGTTAAAGAGGCACTTGTTGGACTATTGATAGGCTTCTCGGTAAACATTTGTACAAGTATTTTGAGTTTTGCGGGTCATATCGCAGATATGGAAACGGGTTTGTCGATGGTACAGGCGCTGGATCCTGCAACGAGAGAGATGACATCTATCACAGGTGGAATTTACACATATTCCTTCAACATGATGATGCTGACCAGCGGATTATATGCATATTTGCTCGGTGCGCTTAAGGATACATACACATTGATTCCGATAAACGGAGCGGTGTTCCGTCCGGATGATTTACTTAATTCGATGCTTACATTTATGGCAGATTATGTGTTTATCGGATTTAGAATTATTCTTCCGATTTTTGCGGCGGTGCTGATGCTCAATGCTATTTTGGGTATCATAGCCAAGGTCTCACCGCAGATGAATATGTTTGCCATCGGTGTACAGCTTAAGATTTTGGTTGGTTTGGGAATATTGTTTTTGACGGTGGGATTGTTGCCGTCGATTTCAGACATGATTTACACGGAGATGAAGAGAATGCTGGCAGCTTTTGTCAGCTCAATGGTATAGCCTATGCTGCTTGAATACGATCTGCAATTCTTTGCGGATGGACCGGGCGGAGAAAAAACCGAACCCGCGACTGATAAAAAACTTCAAGATGCGCGTAAAGAAGGCCAGGTTGCCAAGAGTAAAGAAATAGCCAACTGTCTCGGATTGTTGGCACTGTTCCTGATTATGAAGTTCATGGTCGGTTCGATAGGAAACAGTCTGTTGGACGTATTTGATCAGATGTACAACAAGATCAGTGACGGTGTAGTTTTCTGGAACGGCGATCTGCCGGTTAACGGAGTATATACAATGGTCAGAACGGCTATGAGCTCTGTACTGACTATTTTACTGCCGATTTTGATAATCGGTTTTGTGGTGGCATTTTTGGCGGATTTGCTTCAGGTAAGATGGCAACCTACAGCGAAGCCTATGGCACCGAAGCTCAGCAAGATTAATCCAATCAACGGATTTAAGAGAATATTTTCCCTTAATTCGGTGGTTGAACTGTTGAAGGCAATTGCAAAAATCGTTTTGGTTATGCTGGTTGCCTATACATTTCTCAGAAAAAATTACGGCGTCATATTTATGCTACAGAATATGGACCTGATGAGCGCCATAGGGACGATAGGTAATTACGTAACCAATCTGGGAATACAGATATCGGCCATATATATCGTTATTGCTTTGGCAGATTACATATACCAACGCGTAAAGTTCAGCAAGGATATGAAGATGACCAAGCAAGAGGTAAAGGACGAGTACAAGCAGTCTGAAGGAGACCCTCAGATTAAGGGTAAAATCAGACAGAGGATGCAGGAAGCATCACGACGCAGAATGATGGCGAACTTGCCCAAGGCAGACGTTGTCATTACCAACCCTACTCATTACGCAGTTGCAATCAGGTATGAGCCTTCGGAGGCCGATGCACCGATTGTACTGGCAAAGGGAGAAGGATTCCTGGCACAGCGTATCAAAGAAGTGGCCAAGGATAATTCGATTGAAATAGTAGAAAATAAGCCGCTCGCACGTATGCTTTATCATAACGTTGACATAGGGCAGGCTGTTCCGCCGGAACTGTATCAGGCAGTGGCGGAAGTTCTTGCATTTGTATATCACCTTCAGGGAAAGGTGTAGGACAATACAGAATAATACAAACTCATAAAAGACATACATATAAATAGATATTTATAAAAAGAAATCAACAGAAAGGAGGAGAGTGGAATGCTGAAAAAGATACCGTTCAAAGATTTTGCGGTTGCAATATATATCGTAGTCGCAATCATAATGTTGATCATTCCGCTCCCTGACCTTCTTTTGGATATTTTCCTTGCATGCGATATGGCTTTGGCGATGACTATTCTGTTCGGAACCATGTTTGCCAAGGAAGTATTGGACATGTCGTTTTTCCCGACGATGCTTTTGTTCACAACCGTATTCAGAATTGGTCTGAATACTTCATCAACAAGACTTATCCTTTTGAACGGTGAAGCCGGTAAGGTCATTGATACTTTCGGTAACTTCGTAGGCGGAGGTAATCTTGTTGTAGGTGTCATCGTATTTATCATTTTGATTATCGTTCAGTTCATGGTAATCAACAAAGGTTCGGAGCGAGTATCGGAAGTAACCGCAAGATTTACACTCGATGCTATGCCCGGTAAGCAGATGGCTATCGATGCAGACTTAAATACCGGTGCTATCGATGATGCCGAAGCTAAGAGACGCAGAGAAAAGATTCAGGAAGAAGCAAGCTTCTTCGGTTCCATGGACGGTGCTACCAAGTATGTAAAAGGAGACGCTACAGCGGGCCTTATTATTACATTTGTTAACCTGATCGGTGGTATTGCACTCGGAATGACCAGCGGCGGAATGTCTATTCAGGATGCGCTTCAAAAGTATGCGATTCTGACTATCGGTGACGGTCTGGTATCGCAGATTCCTTCGCTTATGGTTGCATTGAGCACAGGTATTCTGGTTACCAAGGGAAGCAAGACCGACAACTTCGGTCGCTCGGTTCTCGGACAGATATTCAAGACATATCAGGCTATGTATCTTGTAGGAGGAATGATGGTTGTTTTGTGCCTCATGACTCCGTTGAGATCGAGATTCTTTATTTTCATTCCTCTGGCTGCGGGCTTCTTCTTCATGGGTTATCGTATGAACAAGACACTCAAAACCGAAGCAATCAAGGCAGAGGTTAGTGAAGAAGAGACTGAGGCGGAAGAAATCAGACAGCCCGAGAATGTCAATTCACTTTTGCAGGTTGACCCGATTGAGCTTGAATTCGGTTACGGTATTATTCCTCTCGCTGATGTAAATCAGGGTGGAGACCTTCTCGATCGTGTGGTAATGATCAGAAGACAGATTGCGCTGGAGCTTGGTACCGTTGTGCCGATTATTCGTCTGAGAGATAACATTCAGCTTAATCCCAACCAGTACATTATCAAGATAAAAGGTATTCAGGTCAGCGAAGGTGAGATACTTTTTGATCACTACATGGCGATGAATCCCGGTTATGTTACAGAGGAGATAACAGGTATACCGACTTTTGAGCCCTCGTTCCACCTTCCCGCAATATGGATTACCGAAGGACAAAGAGAGCGTGCCGAGAGCTTGGGCTATACTGTTGTAGATCCTCCGTCAATTATTGCAACACATTTGACTGAGATTATCAGACAGCATATTGATGAGCTTCTTACACGTCAGGATGTACAGAGTCTGCTCAACAATCTCAAGGAATCAAATCCTTCGCTGGTCGAGGAACTCACACCGAAGCTTCTCGGTCTCGGAGAACTTCAGAAGGTTCTTCAGAATTTGTTGAGAGAGGGAATCTCAATCAGAGATTTGCTTACCATATTGGAGACATTGGCAGATTATGCACCTACGACCAGAGATACGGATATTCTCACAGAGTATGTCAGACAGGCGCTTAAGCGTGCTATATCAATGAAGTATTTCCCTGCAAATGAGACCAGCAGTGTGGTTACACTCGATCCCAAGATTGAGCAGGAGATAATGGGCTCGGTAAAACAGACCGAGACAGGAGCATTTTTGAACATCGATCCTCAGAGATCGCGTGCAATAATTGACGCGACCGGCGATGAGATGAAAAAGCTCGAGAATCTTGGCAAGACTCCTATAGTAATAACCTCACCAATCGTGCGTATGTACTACAAGCGTATGACTGAGGAGTATTTCAGAGATCTTGTCGTTGTATCGTATAACGAAATTGAATCAAATGTTGAATTACAATCTGTAGGAATGGTAACAGCATAAGATGATAATCAAAAAATTTATCGGTAAAACAGAATTAGAGGCTACGGAAGCGGCAAAGGCAGAGCTTGGCGAAGGCATGGTAATAATGAACATCAAGTTCGTTAAAGCCAAGGGACCGTTTTCTATTTTTAAGAAAAAGCAGGTGGAACTGACTGCGGCATTGGAGGATGACGAGGAACCTATTCGTCAGATAAGAAAAATTGCGCAGGCGCAGGTGGCTGCTCAGGAGAAAGAAAAGAAGGGCGGATTCTCTGTAAGCGTAGATGATTCCACGCAGCTTTCATCGCGTCCTAGCAAAGCGGATGCGGCAGCGGCAGCAATTGCAGAGGCAGGAAGCCGTACGGGAATAGGACCTTCGGGAACACAGGAGCCTACAAAAAAAGCTGAAAGCCTGTCCGGTAACAGTTCCGACAACAGCGCTATTGAGCGTAAGCTTGATAATCTGCAGTCTCTTTTGGAATCACAGCTTAACCGTGAAAATGATGCGGTTAAGGCAACCAAGGACAATGCAGGTAAAGCCGAGAGCGTTATCCTCGATGATGATGCGGAAGTCCCTGTAAAGAAAGAAAGTGAAGAAAAGGCTGAAGAATTCGAGCAGCAGGATAAAGAAATCGATCGTTTCCTCAGACTTTTGTATAACACCATGATCGACAACGAGGTGGATGAAAGATACGCCAATGAGATCATCAGAGATGCGGAGAAGAACAGAAAGCCCGGTGTAACCATGGACTTTATCCTCGGCACCATATATCAGAAGATGATTCTTAAGTTCGGTAAATCAGAAGGAATTCATTCCGCCGAAAAAGGGCCTAAGATTGTATTCTTTATAGGACCTACCGGTGTTGGTAAGACTACTACAATAGCGAAGGTTGCCAGCAGCTTTTCTGTAAACGACAAGAAAAAGATTGCTCTTGTAACAACGGATACATACAGAATTGCAGCAACAGATCAGCTCAGAACCTACGCAGGTATTTTGGAGGTTCCGTTCAGAGTAATCTATGAGCCCGAAGAGCTTGCTGTGGCGGTTGAAGATTTTTCTTCATGCGATTACATATTCGTAGATTCTGCAGGTCATTCGCACAAGAATGAAGAGCTGCTTCAGAAGCAGAAGGAATATCTTGATGTGGTCGGTGAACATGAAAAACAGATTTTCCTGGTGCTCAGTGCAACAACAAAGTACAGAGACCTGAAGCATATTGCGGATAATTATAAGGAAATATCGGATTATCAGCTTGTATTTACCAAGCTTGATGAGACCGGTGAGTACGGAAATATCTATAACATGAGATGTGAAACAGGTGCATCGGTAGCATATGTTACCTATGGTCAGAACGTACCCGATGATATAGAGATATTCAATGCGCAGAAGACTGTTAAGCAGCTTTTGGGCGGAAGAAAGTAGAAAAGATTAGTGCTTTACTTTAGATAAGCATTATAGATTAGTTATTATTAAGATTAGTATTTTAGTTTTTACGGAAGGAGCCGGGTGTTGCCATGGATCAGGCAGAAACTCTCAGATTATTAAAGGCCGGAAAACAGTCCAGACCATTGGCGCGTGTTATTACGGTTACCAGTGGTAAGGGCGGTGTAGGAAAATCCAACACTGCAATTAACCTTGCCATTCATTTCAAGAAAATGGGTAAGCGTGTAATTATACTTGACGCAGATTTCGGACTTGCAAATATTGAAATTATGTTCGGCGCAGTACCGAAGCATAATTTGTGCGATTTGATTTATCAGGGCAAGAATATAAAAGAAGTAATTACCTGGGGACCGGGTGGGGTAGGATTTATCTCCGGAGGTTCGGGTATTGCGGGGATGTCTAATCTCGGCCCTGACTATTTGAATTATATTATACAAAACCTTTCGGAACTGGATTCTATAGCCGATATAATTATTGTTGATACCGGTGCGGGAATTGCGGATTCTGTATTGGAATTTTTGGTGGCGAGCGGAGAGATTCTTCTTATTACTACTCCCGAACCCACCAGTATCACAGATTCGTACTCATTGCTGAAAGCATTGAGCAGACATCCGAGATTCAGAAGTGAGAATACACAGGTTAAAATGATAGCTAACCGTGTGGAGCGTGGGGATGATGGGCAGATTTTATATAAGAAGTTAAATTCTGTCGTACAAAGATTTTTGAAGCTTCCCATGACTTATTTGGGAAGTATTCCACAGGATACAATGCTGGCCAAAGCCGTTATGCAACAGAATCCTGTTTCGCTGCAGAATCCTTCAGCCAAATCCGCAGTGGCATATGAGCAGATTGCGGCAAGGCTTCTCGACCGTGATGAGACAACGGTCGGAAAGAACAGAGGAATGGCAGCATTTTTCTCACATATAGTAAGCAGAAGATAAAAAGGGAGTATACAAATGTTATCAAGATTTGTCAGAGAAGGCGATCGCGTAGAACTTATTCCGGTAGAGAACCGTACAAAGCTTAATTCAGACGGTAAAGAGGAAAATGTAAGCTACGAAACCAAGGTTGCTACAGTAATAGATGATGAAACAATTGAATTGCTGATGCCTATGGAGCAGACCAAGCTTATTCTGCTTCCCGTAGACGGAGAGTATAATGTTGTATTCTATACCAACGGCGGATTATATCAGTGCTTTGCAAGGGTAGCAGACAGATATAAGAGCGGTGCACTTTATCTTGTTCAGTTTGAGCTTACCAGTAATCTCAGAAAGTATCAGAGAAGAGAGTATTATCGTTTCAGCTGCGCTCTCGAGATGTGTGCAAGAAATCTTGAAGAGGAAGAGCTGGATGCTGTTGAGAAAAATTCAAAGGTATGGCTTCAGCCCGGAAAACCTATCAGACGCAGTGTGATTGTGGATATCAGCGGTGGCGGAATCAGATTTATGTCCAATCAGAAATATGAGACCGGTAGCATGATTTATATCAGTTATAACCTTATTAAGGGCACTATCAGAAAGCAGTATGAGCTTGTGGGAAGAGTTCTGTCTGTAAGAGAAATCGAAAACAGACCCGGAACATTTGAACACAGAGTGCAGTATCATAATATTGATAATGTCAGTCGTGAGGAAATCATTCAGTTTATCTTTGAGGAAGAGCGCAAGAGCAGAAGTAAGCGCTAAAATTCCCTTCATTCGGCCTTCGCAAGAAGACTATCTATACAATTTTATTTAAAAGTACTAAAAATAATTGATCAAACGCGGAGAAAATAAAGTTTATGACTAAAAAAATTCTCGTTGTGGATGACTCTGCACTCATGAGAAGAGTGCTTTGTGATATAATCGATTCAGATGATCAGTTTGAGGTAAAAGATAAAGCGACAAACGGGCTTGAAGCATTCGATTTACTCAGTCGTAACAAATACGATGCAGTGGTTTTGGATGTGAATATGCCCAAGATGAACGGATTGCAGTTGTTGGGCGAGCTTAGAAAGTTTAAGATCAAAGCTCGTGTAATGATGGCAAGTACGGATACAAAAGAAGGAGCACATACCACGCTGGAAGCGTTGGAACTCGGAGCTCTTGATTTTGTACACAAGCCCGACAATGCCTTTGAATGTCGCGAGGGCATATTTCAGGAGACTTTTCTACGGACTCTAAAGGGCGTTTCAGAAAGTAATTACCCTATTTTCCCCAGCGATAAGAAGCTGGAGGATGACAAAAAGAAAAATACCAAAGTCCTTGAGATTCTAAAGAAGAGTTCAAACAGTGTAACAGGAAGCAAGGTTGTAGCAATAGCAAGTTCTACTGGCGGTCCCAAAGCTCTTCAGGCGGTAATACCAAGATTGCCCGGAGATTTGGATGCACCGGTGCTGGTGGTTCAGCACATGCCGAAGGGCTTTACGGCATCTTTGGCGGAGAGACTCGACAATCTCAGTGAAATCAAGGTTGTTGAGGCTTCGGAAGGAGCTGTGCTTAATAAAGGAACGGTATATATAGCCGCAGGCGGAAAGCATATGAATGTGGTTGCCGCTGAAACGGGAGATTATATACTTCACCTGACCGACGAGCCTCCTCGCGAGGGCGTAAAACCTTGTGCCAACTATATGTTTGAATCTTTGATCGACAGCGACTTTGACAAAATAGTATGTGTTGTGATGACCGGAATGGGAGCTGACGGAACCGTAGGTATCCGCAGACTCAAGGAACAGAAAACAATTCATGTTATTTCGCAGGATCAGGAATCCTGTACCATATACGGAATGCCCAAGAGTGTATATAACGAAGGTCTTTCCGATCAGGTTGTAACCCTGGACGATATAGCCCAGGAGATTAGTTTCAAAGTAGGCATTTCTAAATAAATTTCCCAAGGGGATAAAAACGGAGGTTGAGCTATGGATGTCAGTCAGTATCTCGAGATTTTTCTTGATGAGACAAATGAGCATTTGCAAAATCTGAACACTCAGATTCTTGAATTGGAGCAGAATCCCGAGGATTCCGATACAATCAATGAAATTTTCCGTGCTGCACACTCACTTAAAGGTATGGCAGGTACAATGGGTTACAAGCGCATGCAGAATCTGACCCATGATATGGAAAATGTATTTTCTGAAGTTAGAACCGGAAACATCAAGGTTCAGCCCGAAATGATAGATGTATTATTCCAGTGTCTGGATGCATTGCAGGAATATACAGACAATATTAAGAACAGTGCGGATGAGGGTACCAATGACAATGAACCTCTTATCAGACTCCTTAACGATATCCTGAACAATAAGGGTACCGCTTCGGCAGCTCCCAAGGCAGCTGAGAAGGAGAGCAAGAAAGAAGGCAAGTCTAAAAAGGCTGCTCCCGCGAAGGCTGCAGATTCTGCAAATGATGATGCTCCCTGGTACAAGGCTTCATATGATGAGAGCCAGATTAACGTGCTCAAGGAAGCTGTTAAGCAGGGCAAGAAGGTATGCGCCCTGAATGTTACAGTAAATGAGGATTGTGTGCTCAAGGCAGCGCGTGCATTCCTTGTACTCAAGGCTGTTGAGGAGAAGGGTGAGATTGCTGTATCTCTTCCCAGCACTCAGGATCTTGAGGATGAAAAATTTGACAATAGTTTTATTTTGATAGTAATCACAGACAACACTCTTGATGACCTTGTAAAGGCAGCCGAGAATGTATCTGAGATTAAGAGTGTTGAAGGCGGTGATTTTGATCCTACCAAGCTTGCAGCATCTGCTGAAGAAACGGCTGAGGAAGAAGAGCCTGTGAAGCAGGAGGAAGTAAAGGAAGAGACTTCCGCTGCTGCAGCTCCTACTACAGCAGTTGCTCCCGCAGCCAAGGCGGCAGCACCCAAGGCTCCGGAGAAGAAGACAGGAAAGCCCATTGTAAACAGAACCGTTCGTGTTGATATCGAAAAACTCGACAGCCTCATGAACCTGGTAAGTGAGCTTATTATTGCAAAGAACAGCCTTGTTTCAGCTTCTACCGGAAGAAGCCAGAACAACACAGTATTTAATGAGCAGATTGAGTACCTTGAGAGTGTAACCACCAATCTTCATGAGTCTGTTATGAAGGTTCGAATGGTTCCTATTGAGAGTACCGTTAATAAGTTCCCGAGAATGATTCGTGACTTGCAGAAGACTCTCGGCAAGAAGCTTGAGCTCTATATGTCAGGTGAAGAGACAGAGCTTGATCGTACCGTAGTTGATGAAATCGGTGATCCTATCATGCATTTGCTTCGTAACTCAGCCGACCACGGAATTGAGTCCGCAGAGGTCAGAGCAGAGAGAGGTAAGCCCGAGGCAGGTTCTATCTATCTTGATGCATACCAGGATGGAAACAACGTAATCATCGAAGTAAGAGATGACGGTAACGGAATTGATGTTGAAGCAGTTAAGAACAAGGCTATTGAGAGAGGTACAATCACTGCAGATCAGGCAGCACAGATGACCGATAAGGAGATTATCAACCTTCTGTTCCTTCCCAGCTTCTCTACTGCAAAGAAGGTTACCGACGTATCCGGAAGAGGTGTTGGTCTTGACGTTGTTAAGTCCAAGATTGAGGCCCTCAGCGGTGAAGTGGAAGTTAAGAGCCAGCTTGGAGTTGGATCTACATGGACAATCAGACTTCCTCTTACCCTTGCAATCATTCAGGCTCTCATGGTTGTTGTCGGCGGCGAGAAGTACGCTATCTCACTTGGTTCTATTCAGACCATCGAGACTATTGAAAAATCAAGCATTAAGCTTGTTCAGAACGAAGAAGTTATCAATCTCAGAGGTATGGTAATTCCTCTTATCAGACTTAACGAGGTTCTCGAAAATGAGAGCCATCCCGCAGACGAGGACAGCAGTGTTGTTGTAATCGTTAAGAAGGGTGACAAGGTTGCAGGTCTTGTAATCGATGAACTCATCGGACAGCAGGAAATCGTAATCAAGTCTCTTGGTAAGTATATTAAACAGGTTAAGTTCATCAGCGGTGCAACAATCCTCGGTGATGGTGAAGTTGCTCTTATCATTGATGTCAACGCTTTATTGTAAGGAAGGGAGATTGGATAATTATGGATCAGCTTAGTGTAAATAATAACTATCTGCCTGATGATGGCGATGAGACTAAAGTAGATTTGGCTACTTTTCAGTATATTGTTATCCGCCTCGGCGAAGAGCAGTACGGAATTGATATTCGTTATATTGAGAATATTATCAGAATGCAGCATATTACCCGTGTACCCAAGGTTCCTTCTTATCTCAAGGGAGTAATCAACCTTCGCGGTGAAGTAATTCCTGTAATGAGCATCAGATTGAAGATGGGCCTTCCCGACGATGAATACGGAAGAGCAACACGTATAATAATCCTTAAGACCGAAGGCGAGGAGACAATGGGTATCCTTGTTGATGAGGTTAAAGAGGTAGTGACTCTTGCAGAAAATCAGATTGAGAAGATTTCTCATGACAGCAAGAGCAACAAGCCGATGTTCCTTAGCGGTGTAGGTAAGCACAACGATGAGCTTATCTCTATCTTGGATCTTAATACAGTTACTATTGAAGATAACGAGCAGTGATTTGTACTCGATAACCGGTTATGAGCGGAATGGTGAAACAGATGAGTGAACTGGACCTTGAAACAGTGACATCGCAATACTACGATGTCCTTAAAGAACTTGGAAATATTGGTGCGGGAAATGCGATGACTGCTCTTTCACAAATGATTGGCAGTAAGATTGATATGCGTGTACCGCAGGTAAAACTTTTGGAATTTGATGAACTCGGAACCATTATCGGAGGAGAAGAGCAGATAATGGTTGGAGTTTTCCTTGGAGTGGAAGGCGATATTTCAGGCAGTATGCTTTTCCTTTTGGAGCAGAGTTCTGCCAAGCATCTCATCAATAAAGTAATGATGGGAATGGGTAGTCCTGACGATCCTGAGTTTACAGAGATGGAACGCTCTGCAATGCAGGAGGTTGGAAATATTATTACCGGTGCTTATCTTAATTCACTGGCGATGATTACAAATCTTACTATATATCCTTCGCCTCCGTCGCTTACGGTAGATATGGCAGGAGCTATTCTTTCTGTGCCTGCTATTGAATTCGGTATATACGGAGACAAGATTTTGATGATTCAGTCTCAGTTCTTTGATGATGTTGAGATTGACGGATTTTTTGTGCTCGTACCCGATATTGATTCTTATGCAAAGATTTTATCAGCATTGGGTATGCCTGTTTAGAGCGAAACGTGGGATATTATGAGTGAAATTATAAAGGTGGGCATGGCTGATTTGAAGACATGCATTGCGCCTGACGGAATAACCACTCTGGGACTTGGCTCTTGTGTTGGTGTCGCAATACGAGACACGGGAGGCAAGGTCGGAGGTTTGGCGCATGTAATGCTTCCAGACAGTAAAGCCATAAAAAACAGTCAAACAAATATTGCTAAGTTTGCAGACACCGGAATAGATGAGCTGGTAAGACAGATGGAAGCGCTCGGAGCTTCCAGAAGGAGAATGGTTGCCAAAATCGCCGGTGGTGCAACTATGTTTAATTATACGGCTAAGGCTGATTCTATGCAGGTAGGTTGCCGCAATGTTGAGGCAGTGAAGAAGAAGCTTGGAGAACTCGGTATTCCTATTATTGCAGAGGATACCGGACTTAATTACGGCAGAACCGTAGTTTTTTATCCTGAAACGGGCGAATTTCAGATTAAGGCCGTAGGAAAACAGGTAACTGTTATTTAGGAATATGTATGAATAAGAAGAATTTAACGCTTATTATGATGCTTGTGGCAGGCCTGGTCACAGTGGTTATTACTTATATTATGAAGTACTCGATTGTGGCTAAGCTTGGAATTCTGATTGCGGTATTAGCGGTATTTTATTTTATCGGTACGATAATAGTCAATGTCATCGAAAGCTTTGAAAAGCAAAATCAGAAACGTATCGAAGAGGAAGAACGGGCAGCTAAAGAGGCGGCTGAAGCAACTCTTGCAACAGAAGGTAATGTTGAAGAGAAAAAGAAGTAATACTTATGATATTTGAAATAAAAAGAGGTACGGGGATAGAATTTCATGGATGAGACCGGTAGAAAAAAACTCTTAGATGAATATACAAACAATAAATCACCGGAGATAAGAGAAAAGCTGATACTTGAATTTGCACCGTTGGTCAAGCTGGTGGCAGGCAGACTCAGTATGTATCTCGGTTACAATGTTGAATACGAAGATTTGTGCAGCTACGGTATTTTCGGATTGATTGATGCCATCGATAAGTTTGATGCGATGAAGGAGGTTAAGTTTGAAACTTATGCCAGCCTTCGTATCAGAGGATCTATTTTAGACCAAATCAGAAAGATGGACTGGATTCCCAGAACCATTCGTCAGAAGCAGAAGCAGATAGATGCGGTTATCAAGCAGGTTGAGATAGAAAAGGGCAGACAGGCTACTGATGAAGAAATAGCCAAAGGTCTAGGCATCAGCGAGGATGAATACTATGACTGGCAGTCGCAGATGAAGATTACCGGCCTTGTTTCATTAGATGAATTCATGGAGAGCGGAAGTGATGTTCCGCAGGGTGCCGGTGGCGGTACCACAGCCCATTTTGATTCACCTGAGGAAAATATCGAAAAGCAGGAACTGACCAAGATGCTTGGAGAAGCATTGGAACTTTTGACAGACAAAGAGCAAAAGATTATCAGTTTATATTATTACGAAGAACTGACACTGAAGGAAATAGCAAATATCCTTGAGGTGTCGGAATCGAGAGTATCTCAGTTGCATACAAGAGCAATTGGAAAAATGAGAACAAAGCTCGGTGCATACATGGGTATACTTACAGACAGATAGAAGATTTTTTAGGGGGACGCTGACCATGCAAAACGCGTATTTTAGATTAGAAAACGTGCAGGGTGGTTTTGGCGTCCATCTTTTTGCGCCTAAGGATGGTGGAGAAAATATCAATGTTCAGGAACTTGTCAATTACCTGGACAAGCAGGAGATTAACTACAATCTTAGTGCAGTTAAGATGGCGGCCGAATCAGGAACTGATACAATAGTACCTTTGGGAGAGGGAGAATGCCCGAGGGTAGCTGAGTCATATACTTATATGGCAACTCCGGATAATATGCTGGCGGTTGCAAAATTTATTCCTGCGTCATCTACAGGTGAAAGACTCAGTTATGACGAGTTTTCCAAGGATATGATGTTCAGAGGAATCAGATACGGTCTTCAGGAAGAGATTCTGAAGAAGCATTTTGATGGTGATGGTATATACGGTACTCAGATCCCCGTTGCGCGAGGACTTAAGCCCGTACACGGTACTGATGCAGTTGTCGAGTATTACTTTAATACCGAATTGACTGCACATCCGGAACCAAATGATGACGGGTCGGTAGACTATTTTAACCTCAATCTGATAAATCATTGCAAGGCCGGTGATGTATTGGCAAGACTGATTCCCGAGGATCCCGGACAATACGGAATGACTATTCAGGGTAGCAAGGTTAAGCCTCGTGATGTTAAGAGAAAGACTCTTCATTTTGGAAATAATATTCAGATTTCCGAGGACCGTAAAGAGCTGATTTCAAAGGTAAACGGACACGTAATGCTTGTTGGTGAGGAAGTGTTTGTTTCTGATCTGTACGAGGTTGAAAACGTAGACACCAGGACCGGAAATATTGTTTATGACGGTAGTGTGGTGGTTAACGGTGTAGTTAACGCAGGTTTTGAAATTCATGTAACCGGAAATGTAACGGTAAACGGTGTTGTAGAGGGTGCGCTGATAGAGGCCGGCGGTGATATTATTATTGCCAGAGGTATGAAGGGAATGGGCTCCGGAAAACTGAGAGCCGGCGGAAATATAATTTCTAAGTTTATCGAAAACGCAACGATAGAGGCCGGCGGATACATTAATACCGAATCTATCCTTCACAGTAAGGTTATGGCCGGACATGATATCAAGGTTACCGGTAAGAAGGGATTCATTACAGGCGGAAGAGTACAGGCCGAAAACGGTGTGGAAGTACGTACACTCGGTGCGGTTATGGGAGCTGATACAATCGTAGAGGTTGGTGTTAATCCCAGACTTAAAACTGAATATTTGGCATTACAGAAAGATGTAGCAGAGATAGTCAGAGCTATTAAGAATGCACAGCCTATTATTCAGAATTTTACAGAAAAGAAAGCCAAGGGAGCACGTATCACTCCCGAACAGGTAGAATATGTAAAACAGAATGCAGCTCTTTTGGAAAAGAAAAAGGAAGAACTTAATCAGAAGAGTGTACGTATGAAGGAAATTGATGCTATAATTTCTGTTGGAAAAAAAGCAGCGGTAGTTGTGACAGGAGAAGTATATCCCGGTACCACAGTCATTATCGGTGATGTATCTATGAATATTCAGAACTGCTACAAATACTGCAGATTTGAACGTGTGGACGGAAATGTGAAAATGTTGCCGCTGTAGGTTCGGAAAGTTATAGAGGTTTTTATGCAGGGAATGGAGATTGCGCCCATAGTCAGGACGCAGGATTATTCTATAATCAAGCAAAACGAAGATATGAAGGCTATGCTTGATCAGAGTCATATCGGCTACAATGTCGAGAAAAAGGGCCAGAGAGAGGCGCAAGAGGTGGTTAACGCCAATCGCACGGAATTTCTTAACAAAAGCTTTGATCCCAGAGAAGGCGGTTCCAACGAATATCAGGGAGACGGTGGTCAAAAACGCCAAAAGCCACCGACGAAAGACAAAGTGATTGTGAAAAATCAGAATCCCGGATTTGATTTTAGAGTATAGCAGTATTATTATTAATAGGTATTAAATTTTTTATAAGGGTAGGAAGAAAAAATGACAGCTCTTGAAATAATCCTTTTGGTCGCAGGTGCAGCAGTATTTGTACTCAGCTTTGTTATCCCGTCAAAGAAGCAGGAAGCTTCCGACGAGGTTCGCACCATGATTGAGGAAGAAGTTAAGAAAAAAGTAACCGAGGAAGTAGATGGAATCAAGAAGCATGTTGACGGTGTGGTTGATGAAGCCGTTCAGTATGCGCAGGAAAAGACTGAGCGCGGACTTGAAAGAATTTCAAATGAAAAGATTATGGCCGTAAATGAGTATTCTACTACAGTACTCGAGGAGATTAATAAGAATCATAAAGAGGTAATGTTCCTCTATGATATGCTCAACGACAAGCATGACAGTCTCGTGAATGCAGTATCCGAGGCAAATCAGGTTATCACTGAGACCAAGGAGAGCACCGCAAAGGCTAACGAAGCTGCAAACGCTGTTAAGGAAAGTACCGCAATTGCAAATGAAGTTGCAAATGTTGTTAAGAGCAGTACTAAGGAAGCTGCTGAGACAGTAAATACTTTCAGATCATTATCACCTGACAGTATAGTAATGCCTGAATTTGATATTGCTCAGGTTCTTAAGCACAGTCAGGATGCGATTAATACGGTAAATCTTCCGAGCAGTGCTGCAGAAGCAACTGTTGTAAATGCAGAAGCAGCTAAGCAGTCACAGAAGGCAGAAGCTAAGAGTGATGCAAATGACGAGCCTGAATATACCAAGGAAACCGCAGACAAGATGCTTGAAGCCGATGCTGCCGCAAACGCTTCTCAGAATACAGAGGAAAATGCAGGTGGCAAGGTAAGAACTCTTAAGTGGGCAGAACTTGCAATGCAGCAGGCCGATGAGGCATATGAGAACAAAGCAGAAGATAAAGCTCAGAGTACTGATAAAGTTGGCATGACTCTTGCAGCAAGTACCGAAGAGGAAAGAAATGTTATTCAGGAAGCAGTACTTAAGCTTCATGATGCAGGTAAGAGCGATATAGAGATAGCTCGTTCATTGGATATGGGAGTTGGCGAGGTTTCGTTGATTATTGGACTTCGTGGTAAGGAACAGTAATATCGGAAACAGCTGATTATCAATATTAATTTTGTGTGAGAAGAGAAACAATGAACAGTAAATTAAAAGTATATTTAAGAGGTTTGGGAATAGGAATCATGGTTACTGCTTTGATTCTTGCTATTGCAAACCTGAACAAAAATAAAGAGATGTCGGATGCTGAGATAATTGCGAGAGCTCAGGAACTCGGAATGGTAAGCTCAAATTCATATTCGCTTACAGATGCGGAAAATGATAAAAACGGTGCCGGACAGACCGGAACCGATTCACAGTCTGCAGATGATCAGGGCACTCAGGAAACTATCGGCAACGACGATACTCAGAGCGTAGATGACACTCAGACCGGAGATGATACCCAGGGTGGAGACGATGCGCAGACCGGAGATGATACCCAGAGTGGAGATGATGCTCAGATCGGAGATGATGCGCAGACCGGAGATGATACCCAGGGTGGAGATGATACTCAGGGCGGAGATGATGCTCAGTCCGGAGATGATACCCAGGGCGGAGATGATGCTCAGGGTACAGATGATACCCAGACAGGCAATGACGTTCAGACCGGAGAAGAGGTTTCAATCACCGTAGCTTCGGGAAGTACTTCAGAGACTTTGGCTGCATCACTCAAGAAGGCAGGACTTATCGAGAACACAAAGGAATTCAATACTTACATGGTTGATAACGGATACAGCAGAAAAATTCGTGTAGGCACATTCAAGATTCCTATGGGTTCTTCATATGAAGAGATTTGTAAAATCGTAACAGGTACTAAGTAGCAGTGGAAACATGGAACTGATAAAAGAACATGATTATAAAGATTATATAGTAACCGGGACAATCGGATTCAGACCTTCAGTGAGGGCAATCATAATAAGAGGGGATAAGCTTGCCATGGTATATTCCGAGAAGCTTAAACACTATCTTTTTGCCGGGGGTGGAATAGATGAAGGCGAAACCATGGAGGAGGCTTTGGTCCGTGAAGTTAGGGAGGAACTGGGACTGGAGGTTATTCCGGAGACTATTTCTGAGTATGGATTAATCGTACGTAAAGAAAAAGGAAAAAAGGACGATTTGTTTATACAGGAGAACTACTTTTTTATTTGTGATGTAAAGGATGAAGTTGGGGCTCAGCAGCTGGATATCTATGAGGCTGAGGAAGAGTATGTACTCAAATGGGTTACCCCGGAGGAAGTACTCGATACGAATTTGAATTATAATCACACTGAACAAGAAAACGTACCATATCGCAAGAGATTGATGGAAAGACAAAATTGGTTGGTGGAACGACTTATATCGGAAGGCCGTTTTA
>JAKSRV010000038.1 GCA_024403435.1 Lachnospiraceae bacterium | reverse complement strand
CCAAGGCTCCCGTAATTCTTACCTCAAGATCAGACTCTGCAGAGGTTAAGGTTAACTCACTTGCACTTGGTGCACTTGTAGCTGAGTATCAGAAGAACAATCAGTAATGAATAGCAATCAGTAATATAGATAAATATACAATCAAAGGAGATTAGACATGGCAATTAAGAGCTTAATTATCAATCCCGGATCTACCTCAACCAAGATTGGTGTATTTGAGGATGAGACCCTCCTTTTCGAAGAGACTCTTCGTCATTCAACAGAAGAGATTTCACAGTATGCAACTATCGTAGATCAGAAGGATTTCAGAAAGAAGATCATCACCGACCTTCTTGCTGAGAAGAATTTTGATATGAAGAGCCTCGGCATGGTAGTAGGACGCGGCGGTATGCTCAAGCCTATTCCCGGAGGCACATATGCAGTAACAGATGACCTTCTTAACGATCTCAAAATCGGTAAGCAGGGACAGCATGCATCTAACCTCGGCGGTATTCTTGCAAGAGAAATCGGCGATGAACTTGGAGTTCCTTCATTTATCGTTGACCCCGTTGTAGTAGATGAGCTTGAGCCTATTGCTCGTTATTCAGGTGTTCCCGAGCTTCCCAGAACATCAGTATTCCACGCACTCAATCAGAAGGCTGTAGCTAAGCGTTATGCTAAGGAAATCGGCAAGGATTATGATACTCTCAGACTTATCGTTGTACACATGGGTGGCGGTGTATCTGTAGGTGCTCATATCAACGGCAAGGTTGTAGATGTATTCAACGCTCTTGACGGCGACGGTGCATTCTCTCCCGAGAGAGCAGGTGCAGTTCCTTCGGGTGCTCTTATTAAGATGTGCTTCTCAGGCCAGTACACTGAGAAGGAAGTATACAAGAAGATTGTTGGTGGCGGCGGATTCAACGCATATCTCGGAACCAACGATATGAGAACCGTTACCAAGCGTGCTAACGAGGGTGATCAGGCTGCAATCGATGCTAAGGCTGCATTCATCTATCAGGTATGCAAGGATATGGGTTCTATGGCTTGTGTTCTTGAAGGTAAGGTTGACCAGATCATCGTTACCGGTGGTATCGCATACGGTCCTGAAGTAATCGAAGCTATGAAGAAGTATGCGGGCTGGATTGCTCCATTCACCGTATATCCCGGAGAGGATGAGCTTCTTGCACTTGCACAGGGAGGACTCAGAGTTCTCAATGGCGAAGAGAAGGCCAAGGAGTACTAATTATTTAAAATAATAATCGCCGACAGTTTGACATTTGGTCAGGCTGTCGGCGATTTTGTTTTATAAGATAATTCGTAGAAGATTTCTTATAAAAAATGTTTGTTGTTATTTACTTAAGTGCTTCAATCCGCAAGTCGGATGTTTTTGACAAATCGACATATTCGTAGCCGCACTGTACAACAGGGCGGGAAAGCTTGCCGGGGTTGAGCATGATGATTTCGCCTTCACGACCGTCACTGAGAATACAACTGTTGCGGACATAGGTATTACCTACATTTGACAGGAAGGAGAGGACATACTGTACATCGTACTTATCGAATCCTTCATCCTCAAATATCTCAATTACTCTGAACGGGCACAGAGGACCGCGATAGCAGCGGGCAGCAGTCATGGCATCATACACATCGGATATGGCAGTGAGTCTGGCGAATCTGTCGATGGACTCACCCTTTATTTTTAAGGGATATCCGGTACCGTCATAACGCTCATGATGCATGAGAGCGGAATTCATAATGTGCACGTTCACGCGATCCTTGAGCAGCTGATAGCCGAAAATGGGATGCTGCTGAATATGCTTGTATTCTACATTGTCAAGCTTGCCGGGCTTGGTCAGAACCTCATGAGATATCTGGAGCTTGCCGATATCATGCAACAGGCCGCAGGCCATTGCCAGTTCCTTGTCCTCATCGCTCCAATTGAGCCATCCGGCAGCTACATAATTTAACAGAGCGACATTCATGCTGTGAGCAAAGGTAAGGTCATCGTAGTCACGCATGTTGTGCAACATATCGAGTGTGTTACTGCTGCTTCCGGAAGATGAGATGAGCTGCAAGGGCTCTTTAAGGAGATCCTTGGTGTCAATCTGTACGTTTTTATCGACCATCTCATTTATCTTGAACTTGAAGCCGGTTGTAATATTGTCGTAGTCTTCTTTAAATTTTTTGAAATCCGGAGAATTCTTGATTCTGTCGGCATAGGTTGCATGTCTGTCAGGCGAGTCGTTGTTTGAAGTATCTGTTTCACTGCTTGGTACTTCAACAGTTGTATCAACAGACTCGGTAGAGCTATCTTCAGTCTTTTCCACTATGTATACTTCAAGCACACCGTTTAACTCAATTCTGGATATCAGTGTGTCGGTCAGCTCAGTTCCCTTGGCAAGAATAGTCTGACGCTCATAGTTCAGAACGTCCTCGCCCAGAATCATTCCTGGATATAAATCGAACGTTGATATTTTTTTCATATATCGTCCTCCCCGGTTTGGAGTATATGTATTAATATTTTAGCATATAAACGTATTGATTTCGCGAATAAACAAGCAATATTGATGGGGAAAAATAAACAAAAATATTGCTAAAATTCAGTCAAAAAAACACTTTGACGTGTAAAAAATGTAACGTTGAAACAAATTGATAAATCTGATAGAATATATCCGTATATGGTCTGATGGGATAAGTGTAAGCAGAGCTTTTCTTATGTAATTTTTGCCCGTCAGATAAGAAGGGATACAAAATGAAGTTAATTGATAAGATATTCGGAACACACAGTGAGAGAGAGCTTAAGAGAATCAATCCCATCGCTGATAAGATTGAGGCACTTCAGCCTGAGATGCAGGCCAAGAGTGATGATGACCTTAAGGCTATGACTCCTTACTTGAAGAAGCGCCTTGATCAGGGTGAGACTTTGGATGATATTCTTCCCGAGGCTTTCGCTACTGTAAGAGAGGCTGCTAAGCGTGTTCTCGGAATGGAACATTATAGAGTACAGTTGATCGGTGGTATTATTCTTCATCAGGGACGTATTCCCGAGATGAGAACAGGTGAAGGTAAGACTCTTGTTTCTACCTGCCCTGCATATCTTAATGCACTCGAAGGAAAGGGTGTTCATATCGTAACCGTAAACGACTATTTGGCAAAGCGTGACGCTGAGTGGATGGGACAGGTTCATGAATTCCTTGGCCTCAAGGTTGGTGTTGTACTTAACGGAATGACACCCGAGGAGAGACAGGAGCAGTATGGTTGCGATATCACATATGTAACCAACAATGAGCTCGGTTTCGATTACCTCCGTGACAACATGGTTGTATACAAGAAGCAGTTGGTACTTCGTGAACTTAACTACTGTATCATCGACGAGGTTGACTCGGTTCTTATCGATGAAGCTCGTACACCTCTTATTATTTCAGGACAGAGCGGCAAGTCTACAGCACTTTATGAGATGTGCGATATACTTGCAAAACAGCTCAAGCGCGGCGATGACATCAAGGAACTTTCCAAGATGGATGCCATCATGAATGTGGTACAGGAAGAGACCGGAGACTTCGTTGTAAACGAGAAGGACAAGATTGTAAACCTTACCGCACAGGGTATGCACAGAGTAGAGCAGTTCTTCCACATTGAGAACCTTGCAGATCCTGAGAATGCCGAGATTCAGCACAATATTATCCTTGCACTTCGCGCACATAACCTTATGTTCCGCGATCAGGACTATGTTGTAAAGGATGATGAGGTTTGTATCGTTGATGAATTTACCGGACGTATTATGCCCGGAAGAAGATATTCAGATGGTCTTCATCAGGCTATCGAAGCAAAAGAGCATGTTAAGGTTAAGAGAGAGAGTAAGACTCTTGCAACCATTACCTTCCAGAACTTCTTCAACCTTTTTGCCAAGAAGTGCGGTATGACAGGTACAGCTCTTACCGAGGAGAACGAGTTCCGTGAGATTTACGGCATGGACGTAATCGTTGTTCCTACCAACAAGCCCGTTCAGAGAATTGACCGTCAGGATGCGGTATACAAGACTCGTAAGGAAAAGCTCAATGCAATTGTTATGGCTGTAGAAGAGGCACATGCCAAGGGACAGCCTGTACTTGTAGGTACCATCAATATCGATGCCAGTGAGGAACTGAGTAGAATGCTTACCAAGAAGGGTATTCCTCACAATGTCCTCAATGCAAAGTTCCATGAGCGCGAGGCGGAAATCGTAGCTGAGGCCGGTAAACACGGTGCAGTTACCATCGCTACCAACATGGCAGGACGTGGTACAGATATTAAGCTTGATGATGAGGCTAAGGCTGTAGGTGGTCTCAAGATTATCGGTACCGAGCGTCATGAATCAAGACGTATCGATAACCAGCTCCGTGGACGTTCAGGACGTCAGGGCGATCCCGGTGAATCAAGATTTTATATTTCACTTGAAGACGAATTGATGAGACTCTTTGGTTCGGAGAGACTTATTGCTGCATTCAATGCACTCGGTATTCCTGAGGGTCAGGAGATTGAGCACAAGGCACTTACCAACGCCATTGAGAGTGCGCAGAAGAAGATTGAGAACAACAACTTTGGTATTCGTAAAAACCTTCTTGAGTACGACCGCGTAATGAGTGAGCAGCGTGAGATTATTTACGAAGAGCGTCGCAAGGTTCTCGATGGAGAGAGCATGCGTGACTATATCTACAAGATGATCACAGATATTGTAGACAGCAGTGTAGATACAGCTATCGGCGATGATACAGCATATGAAGAGTGGAATTTCCCTGAGCTCAATGAGCTTTTGTTGCCCATTATCCCTCTTGATACCATCGGACCCGAGAGAGTTGACAAGCAGAAGAAGGCCGGACTTAAGCAGCAGCTTAAGGAAGAGGCTGTTCGTTTGTATGAAGCAAAAGAAGCTGAGTTTACCGATGCCGAGCAGATTCGTGAGCTTGAGCGTGTAATCCTTCTCAAGTCTATCGACAGAAAGTGGATGGATCATATCGATGATATGGATCAGCTTCGTCAGAGCGCAGGTCTTCAGGCATACGGTCAGAGAGATCCTCTTGTAGAGTACAAGATGAATGGTTATGCAATGTTTGATGACATGACTCAGAACATTCGTGAAGAGACTGTCAGAATGCTTATGCATATCAAGATTGAGCAGAAGATTGAGCGTGAGCAGGTTGCCAAGGTTACAGGAACCAACAAGGATGATTCCGTAACAAGAGGACCCAAGACTCGTGCGGCAGCAAAAGTATATCCCAACGATCCTTGTCCTTGCGGATCGGGCAAGAAGTATAAGCAGTGCTGTGGACTTAAAAAGATTTGATAAACAAGATGTGTTAATCTATACCCTCGCCTAATGCGGGGGTATGTATTTATTTACATTTACATTATTTTTTATTCGGAGATTATAAATGATAGTAGCATTAGACCAGATGAAGCTGGAGATTCAGGGATATGAGGCAACCATGCATGAGGTTGAGGCATCTCTTGATATCGCAAACAAGGAAAAAAGAATTGAGGAGCTTGAGCGTGAAATGGAGGCTCCCGATTTTTGGAACGATCCCGACAGAGCCAACAACAAAATGAAGGAACTCAAAAATATGAAGGATACCATCGGGCTCAGCCGCAAGCTGAACACTCAGTATGATGATATTCTTACATTAATCGAGCTTGGAGATGAGAGCGACGACGAGTCTATGGTTGATGAAGTACGCTCTGAGTTGGACGAGTTTATTGAAGAACTTGAAGAACTTCGTATCAATACATTGCTCTCAGAGGAATACGACAAGTGCAATGCTATCCTTGAACTTAATGCGGGCGCCGGCGGAACCGAGAGCTGTGATTGGTGCAGTATGCTCTACAGAATGTATACCAGATGGGCAGAGCGTCACGGATTCAGCGTCGAAGTACTCGATATGCTTGACGGTGATGAAGCCGGAATTAAGTCTGTGACTTTCCAGATTAACGGAGTAAATGCATACGGTTATATGAAATCGGAAAAGGGCGTACACAGACTTGTACGTATTTCACCTTTTAATGCTCAGGCCAAGAGACAGACGTCATTTGTTTCACTTGATGTAATGCCTGAGATTGCTGCCGATCTTGATGTTGATATCGAAGAGAAAGACCTTCGCATTGATACCTACCGAAGCTCAGGTGCGGGTGGTCAGCATATTAACAAGACATCTTCAGCTATTCGAATTACTCATATTCCCACAGGTACCGTAGTTACCTGTCAGAACGAGCGAAGCCAGTTCCAGAACAAGGACAAGGCTATGCAGATGCTGAAGGCTAAGCTGTTGATCTTAAAGCAGGAGGCCAATGCCGAGAAGCTTTCCGACATCCGTGGTGAGGTAAGAGATATTGCCTGGGGTAACCAGATTCGTTCATATGTACTTCAGCCATATACCATGGTTAAGGACAGAAGAACTGCGGTAGAGACCAGTGATGCGGGCGGAGTGCTTGACGGAAAAATCGATCCTTTTATCACAGGATATCTCAAGTGGAAGAGCATGGGCGGTGTAATTGCCGATAGTGATGATGAAGATTTGTAATTGACATTGATATTTTTTCGCGAAAATGGTACTTTAAACTTGTATAGGTTTATTCTGAGACATTTTTAGGATAAATCGTGGAGGTTATTAATGTCAGATCAAAAAAACTGGTACGATGATGATTCGGAACCGGTAAATAACAGTAACAATAACGGTAACAATGCCGGTGAAAGCGGTAGTAACAATAACGGTAGCAACGGCACCGGAAATAACGGTTATACCGATTACAGCGGATATAACTATGGCGGACCGTCGTACAACAGTTATAACAGTTCCTACTACAGCCCGAGCAGTCCTCAGGGAACAAATCCTAAGTTTGGAGGCGCCGCATTCGGTTGCGGAATTGCTTCATTGGCTACACTTTTTACCGGAGTATTCTCTATAGGTTTGGGAGCTCTGGGAATTATATTTGCGGCTCTCAGTCGCAGACGTGGTAAGGGATATCCGGCAAGGGCAAAAAGCGGCCTGGTAATGTCGGTTATCGGTTTGCTCGTAGGTGCTTTTATCACAGCCAATTCGTTGGTATATGTATATTCGATTATGGGTACTGACGAGTTTTACAATGAGTTCAACACTACATATCAGATGCTTTACGGTGAGGAACTCGACAGAGATGAATTTGACCAAATGTTTAATTTTTTCGGTAAGAATTAAGAGGACAAGCCTATGATAGGATTTAACAATTCATTTTCATATGGTAATTATGCTTCGTACGGAAACACATACAGCGGAATGGGCGTAGGCTCTGTTGATGCGGATAAAGAAGCATTAAAGGGTATGCCCGGGGCTGAAGAAAAAGGTCACAAGATTAAGGGAAAAGGCGACGGACCCGGAGGCGAGTGCGAGACCTGTAAAGAGCGTAAATATCAGGATGGCTCCGATGAGATGGTTTCGTTCAAAACAGCCGCACATATTGATCCGAATGCAGCAGCTTCTGCAGTAAAGAGCCACGAGCAGGAGCATGTTTCCAATGCGTATAAAAAGGCAGCGACAGATAACGGTAAAGTACTTAATGCTTCCGTGTCTATTCATACTGCAGTTTGTCCCGAGTGTGGACGCACCTATGTTTCGGGCGGAACCACTCATACGCAGATTAAGTATTACAATGAGGACAACCCTTATCAGCAGAGCATGAAATCCGGAGACAGAAGTAAGTATTCCGGAATGAATGTAGATTTTGCTGTATAAAGTGAGGAAGTTTAATGAAAAACAGATATAAGTCCGCGACTATGCTCAGAGATGAGGCCAAGGACTTTATGAACGGCAAATATGCGGGGGCAATAGGTGTTGCCTTGATTTTATTCGCATTTAACTATTTGGTAGATACTACCTTACAGATGATAGAATCGATATTAACCAAAGGTTTTGTATCGGCAGGTATGGTATCTGACAGAGCTGTGCTGGTGATGGATATTGTTTACTATGTCATCAGTCTTGCTTTGAGTGTGGTATTGGCAGTTTTTACGATTGGAATGAATCTGTATTATCTGAAGATTGGTTGCAGAACACAGGCGGCGGCTTCGGATTTGTTTTCAGGATTTAAGGACAATCTTTCAAGAAGTTTTGCCATAGCTTTCCGTGTAAACGGTGTGGCGTCACTTGCTATGATGCCTGCAATGGTTATGACATCATATTATATGTCTACCCGTTATGATTATGCATTGTATGCGGCATTGGGTTGCATGGTTGTAGGCGTGATTATCGCTGTCTATACTATGATGACTTATGAGATGTCATACTTTATTATGCATGACTTTTCCGAATATACAGCCGGCGAGGTACTTGCAGCCAGCCGTAAGAAGATGAAGGGCAACAGATGGCGCCTGTTCAGAACGGAATTTAGTTTTATTCCCTATTTTATTCTTGCAATATTTACTTTGGGTATCGGTATGCTCTGGGTTTATCCTCTGATGCAGGAGACCAAGGCACGTTTCTATTTGGATCTTATGAACCCGAAGAAGGTAAGCGGAGAGTGGGAAAGGACTGTATAAAATATGTCGGTTGTTAAACCTATGTATATAAATCCAATTCCATATGTGTTTCAGGAAATTCGCAATGTCAAAACCAACAGTATATTTGGATATGAGGCATTGCTCAGACCTGAAAACGGGATGTCTGCCAGGGATTATATCAATTCCAGAATGATGATGGGCGGAACGCATCAATTGGAAGTGGATACATTTTTTAATGCTATAAAAACATTCTATGAATTGAAGATACCGGGACATCTGGTGATAAACAGTTTCCCGAACGAATGCCTCAACGTGTATGAGGCCAAAGTGTTGGCGAATGAGTACGGAAAAGAATTTATGTCGAGAATTATTATAGATGTTCTCGAGTATCCTTTCCCGATGCGCGATGCGTGGTTTGAAAAGGAGCGAATGATGCTCCGATATGACATGATTAACGCATTGAACTCTTTTGGCGACGGAATATTCAGAGATTTTTCATGCCTGCAGGATTTTCATCCTGATATGGTTACTATACCCAAGGAACTGATTCACGATTTTCTTGACGACCCGCAGCGTAAGATGTATCTTAAAAATCTTATTGCCACTCTTAAGGAACAGGACTTGATTGTTCTGGCGATGGGTATTGAAAATGTACTCGAATATATCACTTTGGCTGAATTCGGAATTGATTTGGCACAAGGCTATTATGTCGGTATGCCCAAGAAAATCGATCCTCCGGAGTTTATCCCGGATGATAACGACATTGAGCCGGAAGAATAATCGACAGAGCGATAACTTGCAAAATATTGGGATTAGGAATATAATCCCTTTCGTAATTTAATATTTCTTCGGGGATGGGTGAGATTCCCTACCGGCGGTACAGTCCGCGAGCCTGTAGAACAGTGCATGAACCGGTGAGATTCCGGTACCGACAGTAGAGTCTGGATGAGAGAAGAGAACAGAGTAGTACAGTTGATGTACTCATAAAGTATATTGAACACAATGATGTGTCGGTATATTGATATTGATTATGAGCATCTACTGAGCAAAATGAATTTATTCCCCGCAATCAATGCGGGGATTTTTTTGTATACGATGCGGAAAATGCATCGGATTTGTTCGGATGAAGGGTAGTAAGCGGTAGAGTTATGACAGACAGAGATTATATGTTAAGAGCAATAGAGCTTGCTTCAAAAGGACTTGGCTTTACCAATCCCAATCCTTTGGTGGGCGCGGTGATTGTCAAGGACGGAAGAATCATCGGAGAGGGCTATCATGAGGTATACGGCTCACTTCATGCCGAGCGAAATGCTATTAAAAATCTGACCGAATCTGCAGAGGGCGCAGATATGTATGTGACACTCGAACCCTGCTGCCATTTCGGAAAACAGCCGCCCTGCACGGAAGCTGTGATTGCGTCCGGGGTTAAGCGCGTGTTTGTCGGTTCCTTCGACCCCAATCCAAAGGTGGCGGGAAAGGGCACTGCTTTGCTTCGCGAGGCCGGTATAGAAGTAATAGAAGGTTTTATGCGTGAGGAATGTGACGCATTGAATCCGGTATTTTTTCACTATATAAGCAAAAATGAACCATATATAGCGCTTAAATATGCAATGACTGCTGATGGCAAGATTGCTACGGACACAGGCAAGTCTCAGTGGATAACAGGTGAGAGTGCCAGAGCGCATGTTCATGAGCTCAGAGGAATATATAAAGGTATACTGGTCGGAATAGGTACCGTACTTGCGGACAATCCGATGCTGACATGTAGAATAGAAGGCAAGAGAAATCCTGTCAGAATAGTACTCGATACATCACTCAGAATCCCTGAGGATTGCAATCTGATGAAGAGTATTACAGAGCGTACACCGGTGATTATCATATGCGGTGAATCGGTTGACGAGGATAAAAAGAACAGACTTACTGCTGCCGGGGCAGAGATAATCTGTGTAAGTACAGAGGATGGAAGTGTATCAATTAAAGAGGCGCTTAAGAGACTTGGCGAGCGCGGAATCGACGGAATACTTGTAGAGGGCGGCGGAAGAGTGAATGCTTCCTTCGTAAAGGCCGGCAAGGTTAATTGTGTCTATACATATATCGGAGCCAAGATATTCGGAGGAACGGGTAAGTACAGTCCCGTGACCGGTGCGGGTATTGATGAGGTGACGGAAGCACTTGAACTCGGAGCTCCGGAGGTGATGACATTCGGAGATGATGTGATGATAAAATACAGCACAGATAAGCAGAAGCCTCGTATGTGTTGAGTATGTTCATAAAGATCGTTTGATTTATAGATGATTAAAAGGGATAAATAATGTTTACCGGAATAGTAGAGGAAAAAGGAAAACTTAAGAAGGTTCTCACGGGACAGGAATCCGGTTCGGTGGAAATCAGAGCATCAAAGGTGTTGGAAGGGACAAAGATCGGAGACAGTATTGCCGTTAACGGTGTATGTCTGACGGTTACCGGCCTTAATTCCGATGGCTTTACGGCTGATGTTATGCCTGAGACGCTCAGAAGAACCAACCTCGGAAAGCTTTCAATCGGATCTGAGGTGAATTTGGAGCGAGCGATGGCTGCGGGCGGACGCTTCGGTGGACATATCGTGAGCGGACATATTGACGGAACAGGTGTAATAAAATCACTTAAGCCCGAGCAAAATGCGGTATGGGTATCTATAGAGGCGGCACCGGATATTTTGCACCTGATAGTGGAAAAGGGTTCTATCTGTATCGACGGAATCAGTCTCACTGTCGCATATGTGGATGACAAGGAATTCAAGGTGTCTATTATTCCTCATACAGGTTCCGAGACTACACTGCTTCACAAAAAAGCAGGTGATATAGTCAACCTTGAGAATGATATCGTAGGAAAATACATTGAAAAACTGATTCGACCTTACAGTGGTTCGGGTGAGGCTGCCGGTGAGAAAAAAGAAAGCAGACTTACCATGGAATTTCTGAATGAGTTTGGATTTTAACGGAGGAACGGATAACAATGAACAAGGATTTTAATACCATTGAGGAGGCACTCGAAGCACTCCGTGCGGGAAAAGTTATTCTCGTGACAGATGATCCCGACAGAGAAAATGAAGGCGACTTTATCTGTGCTGCAGAGTTTGCTACCGGTGAGAATATCAACCTGATGGCGAGCCGTGCCAAGGGACTTATCTGCATGCCTATGTCAAAGGAAATTGCGGACGGTCTCAATCTGTATCAGATGGTTCCCGAAAATACCGACAACCATTGTACTGCATTTACCGTATCAATCGACCATAAGGATACCACTACAGGTATCTCTGCATACGAGAGATCTATCACAGCCATGAAGGTTGTGGAAGAGGGGGCACAGGCAGCTGATTTCAGACGCCCCGGCCATATGTTCCCTTTGGTTGCTGTACACGGCGGTGTATTGGTAAGAGGCGGACATACAGAGGCTACTGTTGATCTGATGCGCCTTGCGGGACTCAAGCAGTGCGGTCTTTGCTGTGAGATTATGAAGGATGACGGCACAATGATGCGTACTCCCGAACTCAAGGAGCTTGCCAAGGAATTGGATATGGTATTCATCACCATTAAAGATTTGGCAGATTACATCAGAGTAAATGAGAAGCATGTAGTGCGTGAGGCAGATGTACATCTTCCTACCTCATACGGTGATTTCAGAGCATACGGTTATGTAAGTGATATTACAGGTGAGCATCACATTGCTCTTGTAAAGGGTGATATCGGTGACGGTATGGACGTGCTTTGCCGAGTTCACTCAGAATGTCTGACCGGAGATGTATTCGGCTCATGCAGATGTGATTGCGGCAACCAGCTCGCAAAAGCACTTATGCAGATAGAAAAAGAAGGCAGAGGAATTCTGCTCTATATGAGACAGGAGGGAAGAGGTATCGGACTGATTAACAAGCTCAAGGCTTATGAGCTTCAGGAAAGAGGCCGCGATACCGTTGAAGCAAATGTTGAACTTGGCTTTGCTCCCGACCTTCGTGAGTACTGGCTCGGTGCACAGATACTCAGAGATCTCGGCTGTAAGGAGCTGAGACTACTTACCAACAACCCGAGCAAGATTTACGGCTTGGACGGATTGGGACTGACCATCAAGGAGAGAGTTCCGATTGAGGTTGATGTAACAGAATCGGCACAGAGATATATGAGAACCAAGAGTGAGAAGATGGGACATATTTTCTCTCATCTGTATTGATTGTACCTGAATGCCGGTATTAATGTATTGGCATAATAATATACGCAAAAAATATATACCTAAGATATTTGTATAAAGATATTCATAGAAAGGAAGAAAAATAATGAAACTTATTGAAGGAAAGTTAGTAGCAAAAAAGGGAATGAAGGTTGGTATCGTAGCAGCTCGTTTTAACGAGGTTATCGTTAATAAGCTTGTAGGCGGCGCTGTAGACGGACTTGTACGTCACGGAGTAGATACTGACAATATCAGCACTGCATGGGTTCCCGGAGCTTTTGAGATTCCTCTTATCGCACAGAAGATGGCAGAGTCGGGAAAGTATGATGCTGTTATCGCTCTCGGCGCTATCATCAGAGGTTCAACATCTCACTATGATCTCGTATGCAACGAGGCTGCAAAGGGAATCGCACAGACCAGCATGAAGACCGGTATTCCTGTAATGTTTGGTGTAATCACCACCGAGAATATCGAGCAGGCTATCGAGCGTGCCGGTTCCAAGGCAGGTAACAAGGGATACGATTGCGCACTCGGTGCAATCGAGATGGTTAACCTTGCAGATCAGCTTTAACTTATGGATAAGCAATTAACACTTGTCATGGATTATGACGGAACTCTGCACGACAGCTGTGCTATCTATGAGCCCGCATTCAGGCAGGCTATGCTTGTGCTGGAAGAAAAAGGGTGGATAGAGCACAAGGAATACACGACTGAGGAAATAGTATACTGGGTCGGATTTTCTGCGGCAGAAATGTGGAGTCGTTTTCATCCGGAACTCTCTGCAAAGCAGCGTGAAAGTGCCGCCGAATTGGTGGGCCGATATATGCGTGATGCGATGGAAAACGGTGCAGCCAGATTGTACCCGGGGACTGTACAGCAGATGGACGCTCTGAAGGAACGTTTTAAGCTGATATTCCTAAGCAATTGTTCGCGTGATTATATGGAAACTCATATCAGGATTTTCGGTCTTGATAAATGGTTCGATGAATTCTACTGTACCGGGGATTATGATTTTGCACCCAAGGAGCAGGTATTTGCCGAACACATATATCGGGAGGGCAATACATACATTGCTGTCGGTGATCGAATGAAGGATTTGGCGCTGGCAACAAACTGCGGATTGCGAAGCGTCGGATGCCTGTATGGATTCGGCAGTCCGGAAGAGTTGGTGGGTGCAGATGTGCTTATCGATGATATATCGCAACTGAGCAGTGCGCTTGATAAAATAATATAGCTTTTTAACAGTCAATCATACTTATGAGAAAGTAAGTATGATTGATTTTTTTTTGCAGATATAATAAAATAAATTGATTAAGTATATAAAAATGCGTTGACTATGTCTTGTGGTCGGATGCATGGGAGACAGAAGATATGGTAGAGACAGATATCAAACTGACTGTCGGTGATTTGTATGATTACAATCTCAGACATTCATATACACAGATACCCACATTGTTGGCTACGATTGCGGGAATAGCAGGTATTGCAGTGGGCATTTACTGGAGGCAGCAGTATTGGCTGATGATGGTGATTATAGGTGCTCTGCTGGTATTTTACATGCCGATTACACTATTGGTTAAGACCAGTCAGACAATGGCTCTTTCACCGGCTATGAAAAATCCGGTGCATTATCTGCTCAATGAGGATGGAATCACAGTATCACAGGGAGAGCAAAGTCAGACACTTCCCTGGAGCGGAGTTCATAAGGCTGTATCGACAGGAAGAAGTATCATTCTTTATACTTCCAAGAATTCTGCATCTGTATTTCCCAGAAAGCAGGTAGGGGAATCACTTCCTCTTTTGATTCAGACTATTTCGGCTAATCTCGATCCCAAGAGGAACAAGATTAAGCAGTAGGCATGTGTGAGGCTATGATGCAGATGATTGAATATGAAACATTTTCGCCTGAGGAAACCTTTGCAATAGGAGAGCGCTTTGGGCAGCAGGCTAAGCCCGGTCAGGTATTGGCGCTGACGGGTGACCTCGGCGTAGGCAAGACATTGTTTACGCAGGGATTGGCCAAGGGCTTGGGTATAGACGGACCGGTCAGCAGTCCCACATTTACAATCGTACAGGTTTATGAAAACGGTAGGTTACCGTTCTATCATTTTGATGTATACAGAATCGCAGATCCTGAGGAGATGGACGAGATCGGATTTGACGATTACGTTTACGGTGAGGGAATTTGCCTGATCGAGTGGGCAGAACTCATCGAAGATATTTTGCCGGAAAATTGTATCCGCATTACCATCGAGAAAAATCTTGAAAAGGGCTTTGATTACAGAACAATCAGGGTCAGTGGTATGGAGGAATAGATGAAGATTATAGGTCTTGACAGCTCCGGACTGGTGGCCGGTGTGGCGCTCTGGGAGGATGGAGTAATCAGAGCGGATTATACAACCAACTATAAAAAGACTCATTCGCAGACACTGCTTCCTATGCTCGATGAGATTAGGAATATGACAGATCTGGATATGAATAGTATAGATGCTATTGCCATAGCGGCCGGCCCGGGTTCATATACCGGACTCAGAATCGGTGCAGCTACCGCCAAGGGACTAGGACTTGCACTTGATAAGCCTATTATTGAAGTGCCGACTCTTGAAGGCTTGGCATTCAATCTGTGGGGCACCGGTGATGTGGTATGCCCTCTTATGGATGCACGCAGACAGCAGGTGTATGCGGGAATATATGAATTCAATCCCGACCTTAATGCATTGATGGAGCAGAGCGCACTTCCCGTAACGGATGTGCTGGATAAAATAAATGAAATCGGACGTCCTGTGATTTTCCTCGGAGACGGAGCACCCGTATATAAGATGATTATCGAGGAGAAGGTTAATGTCCCTTACAGATTTGCACCTGCACATCGCAGTCATCAGAGCGCAGCCTCTGTAGCAACTCTCGGAGCAATGTATTTTGAGCAGGGATGTTTTGTATCGGCAGCCGACCACGCTCCCGTATATTTGAGAAAGAGCCAGGCTGAGAACGAAGGACCCAAGGATTTTCTTATTTGATGTTGATGTTGATATGGAAAATTTGATTATCAGAAAAATAGAAGAAAGAGACATGAAAAAACTGGCTGAGATAGAAGCGGAGTCTTTCAGTACTCCTTGGTCGGAACAGTCTTTTCGTGAACTGCTTTCTATAGACTATGCACATTATCTCGTGGCGGAGTATGACGGAGAGCTTGTCGGTTCTGCCGGAATGAGAGTTATTTGCAATGAGGGCAATATCGATAATGTGGTTGTAAAGCCTACACACCGTGGCAAGGGAATCGCCGACAGGCTTATTTCGGAACTGATAAAGCTCGGAGATTCGATGGGGGTAGAGGCATATACGCTTGAGGTGCGTGTGAGCAATGCTCCGGCTATACATGTGTATGAAAAGAATGGATTTGTAAATGAAGGCATCAGACCCCGCTTTTATGAAAAGCCTGTTGAGGATGCAATGATAATGTGGCGCAGATAGTGCCGCATAAATAAGAAGTATTGATAAGGATAGATGTTTAGATGTTGGATGTTTGTTTGCTTGGAACAGGCGGAATGATGCCGCTTCCATACAGATGGCTGACGTCGCTCATGATGAGATATAACGGCAGCAGTATATTGATTGATTGCGGTGAGGGTACCCAGATTGCTATGAGAGAAAAGGGGTGGAGCCCCAATCCCATAGACGTTATTTGTTTTACCCATTATCATGCCGATCATATCAGCGGTCTGCCGGGAATGCTTCTCAATATGGGAAATGCCGATAGGACAGAGCCGTTGCTTCTCATCGGACCCAAAGGATTGGAGCGAGTGGTAAATGCTCTCAGAGTGATTGCACCGGAGCTTCCTTTTGAACTTAAATTTATGGAGATAACCGAACCCGAACAGGTCTTTGAATTTGACGGCTATCGCCTGAAGGCTTTCAGAGTAAATCACAGCATGGTTTGCTACGGCTATACCATGGAAATTGACAGACAGGGTCGTTTTGACAAGGATCGCGCAGAGGCGGCGCAGATTCCGATGAAGTTTTGGAGTAAGCTGCAAAAGGGCGAGATTATAGAAGATGACGGAGCGGTATACACTCCGGATATGGTTCTGGGAGAAGCTCGCAAGGGTTTGAAGGTTACATATTGTACCGATACCAGACCGACAGAGAGCCTGACCAAGGCTGCAGCAGGATCAGACCTTTTGATACTTGAAGGTATGTACGGAGATCCTGAGGAAGCCGATAAGGCGCGACAGAAAAAGCATATGACTATGCAAGAGGCGGCACAGATTGCAGCAGATGTAAATGCAGGTGAACTGTGGCTGACTCATTACAGCCCGTCAATGAATTGGCCGGATAATTACAGGGATGCCGTCAAGGCGATTTTCCCTAAAGCACACATCTCCAAGGATGGAAGAAGTGTCGAACTTAATTTTGAAGATTGATGTTTTTTAACAGAGGAACCCGTAGATGAAGTTAAAGCCAAGTGCTACGAGAATTACAATTGTCATAACGATTCTTATTCTTGCAGTAGTGGCATACTATGCTTATCTGTCGAATAAGAGCAGGTCTGAGAGAGCGGCAGCGAGCATGACGGTTGTCGAGGAGGTGCTTTCGAGAGACCTCAACCACAACTATCCTCCTACACCCAAGGAAGTAATAAAGTATTACAACGACATCACGAAATGCCTGTACAATGAGACCTGCACAGATGAAGAGATAGAGAGGCTTGGAATGAAAAACAGGCAGCTCTATGATGCGGATTTGTTGGCCGCAAATGAAATGGGTTCATACCTGATACAGCTTCAGAGTGATGTGGCTGACCATAAGGATAAAAAGATTACAATCATAAACATGGCGCTGGCATCCAGCACAAATGTAGACTATTACACAAGAAACGGCTTTTCGTTTGCGAGACTTATTTGTACTTATACGATGAATGAGAACGGAACGAATAATACCACCCGAATTGTATATCTGCTCAGAAGAGATGATGATAAGCAGTGGAAGATTTACGGTTGGGATTTTGCTGAGAATGTAGATATCAACGGTGACGGTATACCCGGAGATTGATGAAAAATAAGCATGAATAGTGCGAGGTTTTGAAATGGCTGAAGATGTTTTGATTTTGGGAATAGAGAGTTCATGTGACGAGACGGCGGCATCCGTGGTTAAAAACGGACGTGAGGTTTTGTCGAATACTATCTATTCGCAGATTGATTTACATACATTATACGGTGGGGTAGTGCCCGAAATAGCTTCCAGAAAGCATATTGAAAAGGTTAATCAGGTGATTGAACAGTCTCTGAGCGAAGCCGGAGTGACTCTCAAAGATATAGACGGTATAGCTGTAACCTACGGCCCGGGATTGGTCGGAGCACTTTTGGTGGGCGTATCGTCAGCCAAAGCTATCAGTTTTGCGAGCGGAGTACCGCTTGTGGGCGTTCATCATATCGAGGGACATATCAGTGCCAACTATATAGAGAATAAAGACCTCAAGCCTCCGTTTATGTGCCTTGTTGCATCCGGAGGACATTCTCATCTTGTCCTGGTAAAAGACTATGGTGAGTATGAGATTATCGCCAGAACCAGAGATGATGCTGCGGGTGAAGCATTTGATAAAGTGGCTCGTGCCATCGGACTTGGTTATCCCGGAGGTCCCAAGATTGACAAGATTTCCAAGGAAGGTAACCCCGATGCTATTGTATTTCCTAGAGGTAAGGTTGAGGGAAGCGATTACGATTTTAGTTTCAGCGGCTTGAAGTCGGCTGTACTTAATTACTTAAACGGATGCCGTATGAAGGGTGAAGAATTTTCTCAGGCCGATGTGGCGGCTTCATTCCAAAAGGCGGTTATCGAGGTGCTTGTTGAGCACTCGTTGAAAGCGACTCGTGAATACGGAATAGAGCAGTTTGCAATCGCGGGAGGAGTGGCTTCGAATTCTTCTTTGAGGGCAGCGTTTGAAGCTGAATGTGAGAAACAGAAGATTAAGTTTTTCCATCCTTCGCCCAAGCTTTGTACCGACAATGCGGCAATGATTGCGGCTGCCGGATACTATGAGTATATCAAGGGCTACAGAAGCGGTTATGATCTGAATGCTGTACCTAATCTGCAGATTGGTGAAAAGCAGGGCGTTTTTATACCGTGAATTATGGAGTAAACAGATGACCGGAAATAAAAAACACTGTACGCTTGTATTGTTGGCCGGCGGACGTGGTAAAAGAATGGGTACCGATGTACCCAAGCAGTTCATTGAACTGAACGGAAAACCTATATTGTGGTACAGTTTGGAAGCGGCAGAGAAATCTGCCGTTATTGATGTGTGCGTATTGGTGATTTCACCTGATGATGAAGCTTATGTTCGCAGCGAGCTGCTTGATAAGTATTCGTTTGACAAGGTTAAGTATATTGCATATGCCGGAAGAGAGCGCTATGAGTCCGTATGGTCCGGAATGCTGGCACTCACAGGTAATGACTGGGCTTATTCTTCTGAAGAAGAAAAAGATAAAATTCTTAATGATACTGAGCTTAAGTCCAAGCTTGATACGGATATAATATTTATCCATGATGGAGCCAGACCTTTTGTTGATGAGACCATTTTTAACAATTGCTATGAAGGTGCTGTAAAATACGGTGCCTGTGTAGCTGCCGTCAAATCTAAGGATACGGTAAAGATCGTCGACGGTGACGGTAAAATAGTAAGCACCCCCGACAGAAGTAATGTATGGAATATTCAGACACCTCAGACGTTTGATGCTTCGCTGATTTTTGATTCTTATCAAAAAGTGATGGCATTGGATGATATCACAATAACTGATGATGCACAGGCCGTAGAAATGATGGGTGGAAGAGAAGTGTATGTGGTAGAGGGAAGTTATACCAATATAAAAGTAACCACTCCTGAAGATTTGATTGTGGCTAATTCATTTATTCAAAAATCATAGCAGCAGATATTTGGATAATTTTATTGTTTTAGTTATTTGCAACTTCGGAAGCTGATGAAAATCGGCTTCTTTTATTTGTGGGAAATCCCGCAAACCCTTGATAAATAAGGCTTTCAAAAAAGTTCGTAAAAAAAATAAAAAAAATTCAAAAAAGAGTGTTGACATTTATATATGGATGTTATATATTAGTCAAGTCGCGTGTGACAAGCAACAAAAACGAGGCAAACAAAAGAATATGGAGAGGTATCGAAGTGGTCATAACGAGGCGGTCTTGAAAACCGTTTGTCCGCAAGGGCGCGTGGGTTCGAATCCCACCCTCTCCGCTTCAAAATTTCAGAAATGAAATTTTGATTGAACCTTGATAACTGAACAGCAATGCAACCCTGAATAACATTCCAACCATTCAGAAATGAATGCCGATCGAGGAACTCTGATCCAAGATCGGGAGGAAAAAATAATTCAGAGAACAAACAAACCTAATTACAGTAAATGTAATGGATAAGCC
>JAKSRV010000037.1 GCA_024403435.1 Lachnospiraceae bacterium | reverse complement strand
GATGATGATGATGATGATGAAATCGACGAGTCGGATGCTCATTTTAATGATACGAGACTGTATATTCCCGAAGCGGAATATGCGCTCAGCAATTTCCTGTATGCTTATTCGTGTGGCAATGAATTAGGTGTAGACAGAAGCATGAGTCATGATATGCCTGTGCTGATGATGGAGGCAAGGCGTGACGGGCAATACGTTGTAACAGTTGATTCGGTCGGCGCCACATATTTGTGGGAATCTGCCTATGGTAGCAATCTGCTTAAGATTGATGCGGATATGAATACTGATGGCTCCAGAATTGTTCCGAAAGCAGTGGCACTGGACGATGAATTTATCTATATTGTGGTAGACGGAACCATCAAAAAATATGATTACAACGGAGGACTTGTTTATCAGAGGGATATTGATATGGCTGCCAAGAGCGCACGGATATATCCGGAAGAGAGCTATGCGTTTGTAGTCAGTGATTATGGGGTGGCAATTGTAGATATCGCAACAGGTGAGAGCGCATTGTATTATAGTGAATCGGATATTCGTTTTGACGGTTATATGGACTATTCCGAGGATAGTCACTATTTTGTGGCATCACATTCGGAAAGGTTTGGTGATACAGTAGAACTTACGGTTATCAACACAGATAATCTCAGCACTGTAAATACATATGTGTATGAGGGACAGCAGGTTAAGCTGGTGGATGTACAGACGGATGGAAAAGCCGTTTTCATGATTGATCTGGATTGTGATGCGGAGATAACAGGCAGCATTAAAACCAGACTGATGTGTGTAGATTGCAGAGACGGATCTGAGTTGTGGCGGAATGAAGCGGTATATGCATATAACGTAGGAAAATCACGAATAACTTCTATTGATAATGCTGTTAGTTTCAGTGGTATCAACAGAAAGGTAGTGACTGTTGCAGTCGGAAGAAATCTTACCACATACAAGTTTGATACCGGCGAAATGATGAGCACAGGTATACTGCAGGATGAGATTGTTGATATTTGGTCAAGCAATGTGCAGGGGTACGTTGTGGCTGTTCAGTCAAATGGTCGTGTGGATATTGTGAGATGTGAGACGGGAGCTGTTTATGAACCCGGAACTGTCGAATTAGATGTGCCTGTTTCAGGATGGTGGAGCGGCGGCGGATTATGCCTTGTACAAAATGAAAAAGATGTAGTTATTATGAGGTATCATACTGCATCTGATTTGGAGACTATAGTATCGGACGCAGGCGCTAACTTTGCAAAGCTTTCTACTGCTGAAGATTATATAGTTAATTACGGATATACCGGTGATTTTTCTTTCTATCGTACAGATGGTGAGTTTATCAGAACAATTGTTATAAACGGTGCAAGAACGGAGAGATTCTCTTCATTTACATTTGACAATTATTTTGTAACACTCTCGATAGAAGACAATCAACCGGTGTGCAACTGGTATGAGCCAACAAGTGATGATTTACATAAATATACGTTGTTTGGCAATGTGATTGACGCAGATAAGACGGTCAGAGAGGTGATTTACAACAGAAGTCATACTTATGCGGTCTATGTGTGTGATTATTGCTATAGCGTGGTTGACCTCACTAATAGAGTAGAGGTATACAGCGGAACGACGGAGGAGATTATCACCGGTGCAGCTGTGAGTGAAAACGGAGCATATTTGTATCTTGCTTTTGCAGATGCGCCTTTTTGCGATATTAATCTTTCGACTCTGGATATAACAAGATATCCGGAACTGGCATTGAACTGCGGAAGTATCGGTAATAATAACATAATTGTAAGCGATGATGGCTGGTATGTAGCTGTATGCTGTAAGGATGCCTTTATCAGAACAGCTGATTTGTTTGAAGAATATGTGACTACAGAATTGGAAATATTCAGCACTGATAATTTCAGTATGGTGTTTATGCCGATGTTAAAGGATGTGCTGGTTTGCTACAATTCTGAGGACGTCTGTGTGATTGATGCGGAGTACGGATATATATCAGAGCATATCAGTATGGAGCTGGAAGGGGTTGAATCGTTGAAATACGATGAAGAACTGCATTATTACGCTGTGGTGCTTGAAAACGGTGTGACCCTAATGGATGAATTGACCAATAAACCGGTAGCATTTGTTCCGAATGCGTTCGGATACATATCATCGACTCATACATTCCTCGTTAAAAATAACAGTGATATTTATACTACTAAGTACAAGAACTATGAGGAATTGATAGATGAAGCACACAGACAGTTCCCGGATGCGGAGCTGACTGAAGAGGAAAAGATAAAGTATAATATCATTTAAGCTAAATTTCTATGGGAATTTAGCTCAGTATTTATCGATTTTATTAAACTCAAAAAACTAAGGATAATAAGGGCTTTTTAAGCCTTTATTATCCTTTTTTATGTTTGAAGTTTGACATGGCATATGATAAGATTAAAACGAATAATATCAAAATGGGTTTATTGCGCACAGATATATTTAGCTTGCTATGCGGAGAATAGGTTTGGAAATGAATAATTTGGAAATTGTTGAAGCAGCAGGTAAATATTGGCTGTATGACAAAGAAAAAGGCCCCAAAGAGTTGTTGAGACCTATACCTGTTAACGGTATGGGAGCCGATATTATAAATATGATTAAAAACAATCGCAATAAGGAAGAAATCATCAGAGAATTATGTGAGCAGTACGGAATTGATGCGGAATGTGCACAAGAGGATGTTGAAACCTTTTTGGATGCAATAGATAAAGTAGGATATCACAGCGAGTTGTCAGAGATTTAAGAACGAAAGGTTATTAGCGATGAATGTATTGTTAATAGGCGGAGCGAGCAGCTTCCTTAATAACATAATATTGAAACTTAAAAAGGAAGGTCACAGAGTCTATCTTTTGACCGGATCCAGATACGATAACAGACCGTATCAGAAGGTCTTTGAAAAGTATAATTTCGGATACGACAGTACATGCCTCAATGAAATATTTGAGAGTATCAGACCTGAAGTAACCATTTTTATGGGAGCATATGACTCTAACTTTTCGTGGAAGCATGAAGAGGAGGAGGCAGTTAATTACTCTGCGCGAATGATGAATATTCTGATGGCATATGTTATGGCCGGTACCGGAAAATTCATTTATCTGTCTGCGTCGGATGTATATTCCGGATATTATGAAGAGAATATTACCGAGGATATAGCACCTACGCCGACGGGATACAGGGGGATGGTTTTGGCACAGGCCGAAGAGATGTGCGAAAGCTACAGAAAAAGCTGTGATAAGGAAATTATCACATTGCGTCTTGATAATGTTTATATTGTTCCGGAATTTCAGGAAGATGCGACGGATCCTTGCTGTGAACTGACCAAGCAGGCGTTATTTAAGTACTCAATCAATATTAATCCTAATCAGATATATTCACTGTTGTACGCAACAGATGCAGTTGAGAGTATTTATCGTGTGGTCGCTGCGGACGCACCAAAAAGACATCTGTACAATATTTCATCAGAGGAAAGAATCAGCGAGAAAGAACTGGCTGATATAATTTCAAAAACATGTGGTTTTGCCATTAACATTGTGACAAGCAGTACCAATGATAAGAGAACTGTTCTTTCTGCAAGAGCATTCAGAGAAGAGTTCGGATATATGGCATCATGCCAAATGGACAAAAGTATAAAAAAGATTGTTGAGCAGATGAAGCGTTATCGCCGTACTTTTGTATATGGTGAAGAACGTAAAAAGAGTCTGATGGACAGGATAAACGAGAAATTCAGTAAGTCTGTAAGAGCATTGATTCCGTTCGCGGAAAATATTGTTGCTTTCGCCATTGTGACAGTAATCAGTCAGTTGGCAAGCAACAGTGAGACTTTTTCAAAGATGGATTTCTACCTGATGTATGTGCTGTTGTTCTCGGTTATTTACGGTCAGCAGCAGGCAATCATTGCATCAACCCTGTCTGTTATAGGATTTTTTGCAATACAGCTTGCAGGAAAAACGGGAATCAATATATTCCTGGACAGCTCAACATATATATGGATAGCACAGCTTTTCATTGTAGGACTCGTAGTCGGTTACATGCGAGATACCATTACAAAGTTGAGAAGAGAGGCAGCAGAAGAGAGGGAATACTTATCACTTCAGCTCCGTGATATCAAGGATATCAATGATACGAATGTAAGAGTAAAGGATGCTCTTGAGACGCAGTTGATAAATCAGAACAACACGGTCGGAAAGATTTACTCAATTACTTCCAAGATTGATCAGTACAATCAGGAGGAGGTACTTTTCTATGCCGCTCAGACTGTTTCTGAATTGATGAAGAGTGATGATGTTGCCATATATCAGGTTGCCAATTCAGATTATGCAAGATTGATATCATACACCTCGGAGAAGGCAAAAGTTCTCGGTAATTCCATCAAGTATAACGAATTGGAAGAAATGATTAGTTCTTTTGAAGAGAAGAATGTATTTATCAACAGAAAACTGACAGAGGGTCTCCCGGTAATGGCCAGCGGAATATATGATGACGATAAAAAGCTTGAAATCATCATTATGGTATGGACTCTTCCTTGGGAGAGTATGACTCTCGGACAGTCTAATCAGCTGGTGGTGGCGAGTGCATTGATTCGAAATGCAGTCGTTCGTGCCAACAGATATTTTGAAGCTCTCGAGAGTGAGAACTTTATCGGTGACAGTAAGGTAATGGAATACAAGGCTTTTGCAAGTATCGCTACAGCTTATGTAAAGGCTAAAAATGCAGGACTTACAGAGTGTATTGTGCTCGGTGTTACGGGTAACGAGGCACTGCCGATAGAAGAAAGAGGTCAGCAGCTTTATTCTATGCTCAGACAACATGACTATGTAGGAATGTTGGATATGGGTAGCAACTCTATGGGTGTGTTGTTGGCTAATACCAATATGCAGGATGCTCATATTGTAATAGAGAGAATGACAAAACGAGGCTACAACTGTGAATTTTTGGAGGTCAGATTATAGTGAATCCCAGGCTGATAATCTTGATTGTAATTGGAATCATCAATTTAATAGTGGCTGTAATTTGCTTTATATTAAAGCTCAGACGTAAGGACAATGCAGCAATCACAACATTTATTGTAATGGCTTTGTGCCCGGTACTCGGACCGCTGTTTTATCTGCTTGCGTTTGTCTTCAGAGTGTTGTTTTTCCGAGAGCCTGTAGATTTGGAAGGCGTTGTATTCAGTAAAGACAAATACAAGGGTGTCTTTCGCTCACAGGAGGAGCGCGAGAGTAATTTGATCTCGGTTGAGGAAGCAATAGAAATTACCAACAACAAAGACTTAAGACGACTGATGATGAATGTTGTTCAGGGTGATATTAAGAATTCGCTGCAGTCTATTTTGTTGGCCCTTAACAGTGAAGATACCGAAACGGCACATTATGCTGCGTCGGTTTTACAGGATGCTCTCAATGAATTCAGAATGACTGTTGAGAAGTATCGCAAGCAGCTCAGAGAAAATGACGGAAAGGATTTTAGTTTTGCAGCGGAGGCTGTTGAGTATATGAACGGCTATCTGGAGCAGAAGATTTTCCCCGAGGTTGAGCTGAAGAGTTTTGTATATATAATGGAGACCTTCGGACAGACGGTATATGACAGAGATCCGTATATGCTGGAGAACAGCATGTATGAGGCAATATGTATGAGACTGCTTGATATCAAGGATTATGATAACTGTGAGCTTTGGTGCACAAGGGGCAAAGAATATTATCCTAATCTGTTGTCTTCGTATACATGTCAGCTCAAATTGTATTTTAATATGCATGACAGCGAGAAGTTTTTTAAGGTGGTGGATGAAGTAAAGAATTCACCTGTTGTACTTGACAGAGAAACACTTGAGCTGATTAGAGTATTCTGCTAACAGTGAAGGCTGTGAATAATTAAGGATGGACTTATGGTATCCAAGAGAAATTTTTTCATAATCATAATAATGATGCTTGTTCTGTTATTTGTGTTTCAGTTTTCGCAGATTGCGAAAGAGGAACTCAGTACCAGCTATAACAACGAGTACCTTCAGGCGGAGATGCCGGAGGCTTCAGCCGCCTGGGCAGGTGGCAGCAGCCGAAAGATGGTCTATATCGGAAGAGAAAACGGTAAAGTTGCGGAGACCGTAAAAAAGTGGTGCAAATATATCAAGGCTGATTTTGTATGCAGCAATACATTGCCTTCTTATTCAGAAGCATCGGATGCTTCTATGGTATTGATTGATGCTGCCAACCTTGATACAGATAGCTATATGAACACCATATACGGATTCACCGAGAACGGTATCACAGTAGTGTTCTGCTCATTGCCGTCGAGTGAGGCATTGAGACAGTGCTATCCGTTGTGCAAGATATTGGGAATAACAAAGATTCCTCAGCCAAATGTGAAGCTTGAGGGAATCAGAGTTTTTGACGGAGTATTTGTCGGCGGCGAGATTATATATCAAATCGATCCCGATGAGACTGACAAGGATGTACTGGAATATCAGGATTTGGACCTTGAGATTCCCTGGTATGTAACTGCGGAAGGTTCTAAAAGTTATATAGTCGGAATGCTTGACAGCAATACTTACGCAGCCGAACAGTTCCCTCGTATTGTTTGGAGATATACCGGTGACTATACCAGTGTTTTTGCGGTAAACGGTGATTACATGACATCGGATGTGGGAATCGGACTTCTCGATTTGTTTTTATACGAGAGTAATGATTATGCACTTTATCCTATAGTAAATGCACAGAGTATGGTAGTTATCGATGTTTTGTCGTTTACAAATGAAAATGAGCAGCTCATTATGGACCGTTACAGCAGACAGTTGAATATTGCTACTCAGGATATATTTATGCCGGGTATTATTTCACTCACAACAAGAAACAATCTTGTGCCCACCTTTATGATGATGACAAGATATGACTTTGCTACCGATGCCGGTACGGATATGAGTGAGTTGCCCTCATATATACGTCAGATTAACAATCTTTCCGGAGAGGCCGGAATGTCTTTGAGATATGTAAACGCAGATATGTCCCAAAAGATGACCTATGATGTGGGTATGTTTGGTACGTACGGTGATTATTACAATTTTAGAGCGGCGTTTGTGGATGACTGTTCTGAAATCATTAATGTCAATTCTAAAATAGGTACAATTGTTACCGACGGAGGCGGGGACGAGGTATTCTATTATTTCAACAACAATGTTACGGTTCAGCAGATTACTGCGGATGCGACAGAATACCGTTTTAGTGATGATTTAACTCAGCGCAGCCTTAATTCATCGCTGGGATTTATGAGCCTTGAAGTGGATTTCCATGATGGAATATGGACCGACAATGAGAATTACGGTTGGGAAGGTTATTTTGACACCATCAACAGTAATATTTCCACATATTGGAGAAAGCTTACCGTTTTTGACCAGGTAACTGTTTCGGAAAGTGACAAAAGAATCAGACGTTTCCTGGCACTTGATTATGAGGAGAGTTGCGAGGACGGAGTGATAACCCTCAAGGTTGAGAACGGAAAAGAAGACTGTTATTTCCTGCTTCGTACACATGATCAGGTTATAGCTGAGATAATCAATGCCGAGTATACAAATATCGATGATGATTCGGTGCTTATTCATGTGCTCGGTGAGGAAGTAACTATTCGTCTCAAGGATTCTGAGGATGTACTTACATATTCAGAGCCTTTCACTCGTTAATATCAAGGAGCATATGACTTATGAGAATATGTGTTGTGGCCGAGGGATGTTACCCATATGTTGTTGGTGGCGTATCAGGCTGGATTAACAGTATGATAAAGGCATTTCCCGGATATGAATTTGTAGTTCTTGCCATTGTTTCCAACCGTGAAATGAGCGGAAAATTCAAGATGGAGCTTCCGGAAAATGTTGTGGCGGTATACGAGGCTTATCTTGATGATGTTGATTGGCAGAATGGCAGTAAGAAGAAGGCTTCCGCACTGAGGCTTAGCAACAGAGAGTACAATGCGTTAAAAAGTGTAGTTTTCGGTGAGAACACTGAATGGGAGATTATATTTGATCTTTTTCAGAATAAAAAGCTGTCACTTGACTCTTTGTTGATGGGACCGGATTTTTATCACATAGTGGAAGAATTCTACGACAAAGAGTATTCGCAGATAGTATTTTCCGATTTCCTGTGGACAATGAGATCGATATATTTACCGCTGTTTTTAATGCTGAATACCGACATCCCTGTTGCGGATGCTTATCACTGCGTAGCAACGGGTTATGCAGGTGTACTCGGAAGTATGGCGAAGTATCTGTACGGATGTCCTCTGATAATTTCGGAGCATGGAATTTATACTAGAGAGCGTGAGGAGGAAATTCTTAAGGCTAACTGGGTTGCAGGAATATACAAAAATATCTGGATTGAGCAGTTCAGAAAAATGTCTAAGCTTGCATACAATTCAGCGGATGTTGTTACCTCACTCTACGGCCATGCGAGAGAGCTTCAGATAGAGATAGGATGTCCGGAGGAGAAGATAGTCGTAACACCCAACGGTATTATTACAGAGAATTTTGCGGATATTCCGGGAAAAACCGAAAAGGACGAGGGCAAGGTAAACATCGGCGCAGTACTGCGTGTTACACCAATTAAGGATGTTAAGACCATGATTCAGGCCTTTGGATTTGCCAAGAAGGCGGCTCCCAATCTGGTTTTGTATATTATGGGACCTACAGATGAGGATCCCGAGTATGCTCAGGAATGCTTTGATCTGGTTGAAACGTTGCAGTTGAAGGATGTTGTCTTTACAGGAAGAATTAATGTAAAAGACTATTTGGGCAGAATGGACTTCACAATACTTACCAGTATCAGTGAAGGTCAGCCGCTTACAATTTTGGAGAGCTATGCAGCAGGTAAACCGACAATCGCTACCGATGTAGGAAACTGCCGAGAACTGATATACGGAGAAGACTATGATCCGTTGGGCGCTGCCGGAATTATCACCCACATTATGAACACTCAGGAAATTGCTGACGCAATGGTAAAACTTGCGAATGATCCCGAACTGAGAGAAAAAATGGGTAAGGTCGGATACGAGAGAGTACACAGATATTTTAGATTGGAACAGATGAGGGATAAATACAGTGATATTTATTCTCGAATGTTATATAAGGGGAATATCAATTAATGGCCGGTATTGGAGTAAAGTTAAACAAAATATATGAGAAAAAGACAATAGTTGCAGGTATGCTCGGAATGGGATACAGTACCGCCATTTCCATAGCACCGATGATTGTTGTCATTTTAGCAGTCTTCCTGATGCAGCTGTTATTGGGATTTTTGAAGCTGAACTATGCCAGCAGAGAATTGTATTCCTGCACGGTGCTGTATATTTTCATCTTCGGCTTGCTGACGGCATCACCGTTTAATGCGGTATTGTCCAAGTATCTGTCAGATATCATTTATTATGATAAGTATGATGATATATTGCCTTGTTATTATCTGGGATTGAGTATGAACGTAGGACTCAGTTTCCTGTTCGGACTGCCTTTTTGCATACATGAATATGTTGTGGGACATGTTGATCCGATTTTTATATTCATAAGCTATTTCGGATATATGGCACTTGTTATAGTGTTCTATTCGATGCTGTATCTTTCTATTTGTAAGACTTATGGAAAGATATCACTGTTCTTCGTAATCGGAATGACGGTGACTGTATTGCTTTCTCTTGTACTGGTATATTTGTTGGGTGTCGATGTTATATATGCAATGATTATCTCATTGGATGTGGGATTTTTACTGATTGGATGCTTAGAATATGCGTTGATAAAGAGATACTTTACTGTAAACAGCGGCAGAACCAAAGAAGTATTCAAGTATATGAAAGATTATTGGATGCTTATTCTTACCAACTTCTTATATACTTTGGGTCTCTATATTCACAACTTTGTATTCTGGACTACCAGAGAACGTCTTGTTGTAGTGAACTCATTTGTGTGCAATAACGCATATGACATGGCATCATGTCTTGCGATGTTTACCAACATTTCGGCCAGCGTTATTTTTATCTCACGTGTAGAGATGCATTTCCATGAGCGATACAAGTATTATTCCGAGGCAGTAACCGGTGGACGTGGAATGGATATCAGAAATGCAAAAAAGAGAATGTTTGAACAGCTTTCGTATGAGGTGATGAATCTGGTCAGAATACAGTTCATTATCACAATTGTTCTCTTCTTTATATTGATGATAATATTGCCGCTCATAGGATTCGGTGGAACGGTAATGAAGATATATCCATGCCTGACTGCAGGATACTTCATATTGTTCGTAATGTATTCGGCTATTATTTTCTTGTACTACTATCACGATTTAGAGGGTGCACTGTTTACTGCTCTCGGATTTGCGGTGGCAACATTTGTAGGAGCTATGATAAGCAAGGAGTTGCCCAAGATATGGTACGGAATCGGACTTACCTTCGGCGCCATGGTGGGTTGGACTATAGCTTATTTCCGTCTCAGAAGAATGGAGAAGGTACTTGATGTGCATATCTTCTGCAGAGGACATTTGATGAAGCGTAAGGAAGGCGTTAAGCCTTCAAATGTTGTATATGATATCAGAACTGCCGAGCAGAAAATGCAGGATGAAGAAAGAAGCAGACAAAGACTGAACAGAAGGCGCAGTCGTATAAGATAAACAAGTGATGAGCCTGGTGACGAAGGATGACAAAAGTTCTGTTTGTGATAAATACATTGGGAAGAGCCGGAGCAGAGATAGCGCTTATCACTCTGCTTAACAAGCTAAAGGAAGAGGATGTGGAGCTTTCTCTTTTTGTGCTTACGGGACAGGGCGAATTGATAGGGGATATACCGAAAGAGGTAAAAGTCCTAAACACTTCGTTTTGTGAGGAGTCGGTTCTGACTGCGCAGGGGAGACGCGTGCTCAAGAAAACCTGTGCCGATGCATTGTTTCGCAAGTCGGGAATAATCAAAAATTTTGCTTATATTTTTAAGAACTTTTTTTCAATGCTGTTTAAGGGGCAGGTGCGAGCAGATAAATTGATGTGGAGAGTACTTGCGGATACAGCACCGAAGCAGGAAGAAGAGTACGATTTGGCAGTGGCTTTTTTGGAGGGCGGATCAACATATTATGTTGCGGATTACGTAAAAGCAAAAGCCAAGGCTGCGTTTATTCATGTTGATTATGAAAAGTCGGGATATAATGAAATGCTCGACAGAGATTGCTATGAACGCTTTGACCGTATTTTTGCGGTATCTGATGAATTAAAGCAACAGTTTCTACACCTTTATCCGAGATATAGTGATAAGACTCTTGGTTTTAACAATATTATTGATGTTGAGTCTGTAAAAGAGAAATCTCTTCAGCCCGGAGGCTTTGACGATGACTATGACGGAATCAGACTGTTGACGATAGGAAGATTGACAGCGCAAAAATCGTTGGAGATATCTGTGGCAGCTATGAAGCTGTTGATGGACAGAGGGATAAAAGCAAGGTGGTATGTGCTTGGTGAGGGTGACAAGCGTAAGCAATTGGAAAAGCTTATAGAACAAAATGAGCTGAATGATGATTTTATATTATGCGGTTCGGTTGATAACCCGTATACATATCTGTTGCAGTCAGACCTGTATGTACATGCGACAGGGTACGAGGGAAAAAGTATAGCTGTTCAGGAAGCTCAGATACTGGGTAAACCGATTGTCGCATCCGATTGCAGCGGCAACAGGGAACTGGTTGCAGACCGTGAGGACGGATTGTTGGCGGAATTTACCGCGCAGGCTATCGCGAATGCAATCGAGGAAATGCTGAATAACAGTGAAATGATGATGGAATTTGGTGAGAAGAGTAAGGCCAAGTATCGTGAGACCACCAATATCATCAATGAGTTGATGGAGCTGTGTCACTGAGAATGAGGAAACGATTGCTGGTTATAATACCGGCTTACAATGAAAAAAAGAATATCGGGAAAATTTTGGATGATGTTTTGAAATCTGAAGTCAGTGATATAGCAGATGTCCTGGTGATAGATGATGCATCTACCGACGGTACAGAAGTCGTTGCGAGAAAAAAGAAAGTTGCAGTGTTGAGTCACAGACGCAACTTAGGTTATGGTCGCAGTCTTCAGTCCGGCTACAGATATGCTTGCAAGCATGGTTATGATTGGGTAATTCAGCTTGATGCGGACGGTCAGCATGATGCCTGCAATCTGATAGATATCTACAACAGATTGACGGAACCCGATGAGAACGGTGAGTTGCCGGACATTGTTTTGGCTTCTCGATTCATGAAGGGCTCCGGTGAATATCCTATTTCTGGTGCAAGAAGATTTGCATACGGTTTGTTTAGGAATATGATTAAGATTTTCAGCGGAAGAACCATTGCGGATCCGACAACAGGATTGCAGGGACTGGGACGCAGGGCATTTACCTGTTATAGCAGGCCCGGATATTTTGATGACAAATACCCGGATGCCAATGTGGTACTGCAGATGCTGCTGCTCGGGTACAAAATCGTAGAGATACCGGCGCTGATGCACAGCAGGAAAAGCGGAAGCAGTATGCACTCCGGATTTGATCCGGTGATATATATGCTCAGAATGCCGTTTGTTGTAATTGCGGTATGGTTGAGAATACGTGTATTTAAGAAATAACAGATTATGAATCAATGTTATTGGTAATGAAAAACTTTAAGGAAACCGATGGCAAGTTTGTTTAATATTTTTTCAAAAAATAAGATAGATTTTACTCCGGTTAAGTTCGCAGAATGTGAAGGTGTGGTGTACAACCCGGAACGAGGTTGGTACAAAATATTTCCGTTTGTGATCGGAAATGATATTAATTTAACTGAGGCGGGATACAGCCTGACAGACAGTGAGAGCCTGGTTTTGATACGAATTGATATCGGTAATTATGCCGATATTGAGCTACCCGAGGAGGCTCTTGCACAGATGCGAACGATATTAGATTTTTTCCGTGATAACGGAAAAGATATCATATTGCGAGTGACCTATGATTCCGAAGGCAATGCCATGGTGAGAGAACCGTCATACTTTGGTATGGTGGAAAAGCATATGGAACAGATGGCTCGGCTGATAAAGAGCTATGCGGGGAATATATTTGTTTATCAAGGATTGCTGATAGGCAACTGGGGAGAGATGCATACATCACGTTATGCGACCGATAAATATATACAGAGACTTGCCCAGCTGCTCGGTAATGAAAGCGGATGCACAGATAGCGGGACAAATATGTTCTATGGTGCGGTGAGGACTCCGGCTAAGCATAAAGCGGTAAGTTCATGCTCAAATATGAGTATAGGGATATATGATGATGCTATTTTGGCATCTGAAAATGATTTGGGAACATATCTGAATATCGCTGATGAGATGGCATATGAGAGTGCTAAGGGAGTGAGTGCTCCCAACGGAGGAGAGGCGATATACGGTGAAGCATATGCCGACAGACTCACTGACCGACAGATAATTGAAATTTTTGAAAAGAAACGAATCACGTATCTGAATACACAATATGATCGCAGGCTGCTTGATAAGTTGGAAAAAAGAGGCTTACTGAGTGTTATCGGAAAACGACTCGGATATAGATATATTGTACAAAAAGCTGCCTTCGTTAAGGGCGGAAGCATATTTGAAATAACGATAAAAAATGTGGGTTTTGCGCCGATATATAGAGATACAGAAAGTTTTATTGTTATTGAAGCCGAAGACGGAAATGTATATAACATACCGCTTAAGCTTAATCTTGCGAGACGTGTGCCCGAGGAGGGAATAGCGGTCGGCATTACAGCAGATGTGCTGCCTAAAAACGTAAAGGGTAAATTGTACTTAAAAACTGTCAGAAGTACAGACGGAAGACAGATTGTTTTTGCAAACACAGAATCTAAAGACGGTAATAGCTTACTTGGAGAGATAGGATGACATTACTTTACTGGTTGCTTGAGTATGCCAAAATTCTAATTGTATATATGATACTGATGTTTGCCTGGCCTTCATTGCTTTTCAGAAAGCTTTTGAAGGGTAAGTCAATCAGATACAGAATTGCATTCTGCCCGACGGTCAGTGTTGTCATTATCAACTTAGTGGTGATGATATTGGGATTGTTCAAAATTCTGCATCCGGCGGTAACAGGTGTCTTGTTCTACGGAAGTGTCCTTATCAGTATATACCGAATGGTTCCCAATAAGGCTGAGAAGATAGTTGAAGCCGGACGAGTTATAGCGGGAAGCTATGGTATTAAGCAGCTGTTTTTTAATCTGTTCAGAAACACCCGAATCGGACTGAACAATATCAAAACAGAAATTAAAAAAAGGCTCGAAGGTCATTATTTTGAATACATATTGCTGGCTGTTGTGACAGTATTCGGTGTGGTGTATTTTGCATACGGTTCATTTCGTAATTATTCGTACGGTGCCGGTGACTTGTACGTACATCATGCATGGATATACGGATTGCTTAAGGGCAAGATATATGCGGCAGGTATTTATCCCGAAGGAATGCATAGCATGATTTATGCCATGAGAACTCTTTTTGGTGTCAATACCTATAATGCCATTCTATTTACCGGTAGCATCCACACAATAGTTCTTTTACTCAATGTATATGTATTTTTCAGAGAAGTGTTTAGGTCAAGAATTACGCCTATTCTTGCACTGACTGTGTTTTTGACAATTGATGTACTTTGCGTACATGAGGTCGTCGGAATCAGCAGATTACAGTGGACGCTTCCTCAGGAATTTGCATTCTTTACAATATTTGCTGTAGCTTCAGCGCTTCTCAGATACGTGAACGGCAACAGTGAGGGAAGTGCCATTGAAGCTCTTAGAAAGATATTTACGCGCAAAAAGAAGGTCGATGAGAACGCGGACATATTCGAGGATGAGCGCAAACACAGATTTTTATATAGCGATGAGCTGCTTATTGTGATGTTGGCCGTATCGGCATCGATAAGTATTCACTTCTATGCAACAGGTATGGCATTTTTGCTTTGCGTTGCGATAGTTCCTTTTGCTGTACATAAACTGTTTAACGTTAAGAGACTGGTTCCTATATTGCTGTCATTGGCAATCGGAATACTGATTGCGATAGTTCCGATGGTCGGAGCATACGCGACCGGTACACCGTTCCAGAACTCTCTTAAGTGGGCTATCAGCGTTATAACAGGTGACGGCAACAATTATGACGATGGAATACCGTATGACGACATGATGAATGAATTCGATATCTTTGACGATTCGATTTTCAATGACTCTACGGGTGATCTCGACGGCGAGGATTTTATGGACTCAAATGTGAGTGCCGAGTTATCGACTCTGATGATCGGTGCGGGAAACAGTCTTAATTCCACCGTCGGAATTAACAATCAATCGGTTACGACTGCAAGTACCGCCAACAGTAAAGCTGCAATGGGAGTGGGCAATCGTATAGAAAACTTCTTCGGAAGAATTGCGAAGTATTCATATAAGCTTCTTTACGGGGAGAGCAGAGGCACACTCATCATAGTATTATCGGTTTTGGCGCTGATTATTTTTGTTGTTGCCAAAATTGCAAACATTGTTTATGTGAAGAGAAGCTGGGACACAGATACGGGAATATATCTGTTTGACGGTTATTTTGTGCTTGTGTTTGCTTCATTCCTGTTTATGCTTTTTTATACCTCAAGGGCGGTTGGATTGCCGGAGATAATAGCAAGAAGCCGTTTGTGCGGTATTGCACAGATTATTATCTGTGCAGTGTGCCTGATACCTGTAGATTTATTACTGTGGGTGATTGAAATTAAATTTCAGCCCAAAGTACTCGTTATTACTGCCTGGATTGGAGTGGCTGCAATATTTATAGTTACCAAGGCGACAGGCAATTATCACGGATATCTGTATATAGAATACAGCAGATATAATCAGGCGGTTATGTGTACAAAGAGTATCATTGACCAGCTTCCGCCGAAGTCATATACGGTTGTGTCGCCGATTGATGAATTGTATCAGTTGGCAGAGTATGGTTATCATGAAGAGCTTATCGGATTCATAAATGACTGTGTAGAAAAGGATTATACGATTCCCACAGAGTATGTATTTATTTTCTTCGAAAAGAAGCCTATTAAGTATGGTCAGTGTTATTTTTATGACGGACCGGGCTGGCTTGCAGAAGAGAAATATACAGAGTATTTTGAGGAGTATTCAAGTCAGGCACCGGCACTGATTACAGCAAATTCGTCAATCGAAATTGCAACAGGCCCCTTCTACAAGTTCCCGATAGTAAGCTCGGCTTACAGTGAGTTACTCTCAAGACTCGTGCTTGAGTCCAGACTTCTCAAATGGGTAGAGGACTATAACAAACTGTATCCAACTGAGTTGCATGTGTTCTATGAGGATGATAGTTTTGTATGCTATTACTTCAAGCAAAATCCTGATTGCCTGTATCAGTTGGGCTTTGAGGAGGGTGAACATTATGCCTACTAATAATTTTCCGGAAATAGATTTTGTAGTAATGTGGGTTGATCCTTCGGATTCCGAGTGGCAAAAGGAAAAGCGTCAATACAGTCCCGATAATGATTACGGAGACAACGAGGAAAGATACAGAGACTGGGAGATTTTTAAGTACTGGTTCAGAGGAGTGGAGAAGTATGCGCCCTGGGTCAGAAAGGTTCATCTGGTCACCTGGGGACATGTTCCGAAATGGCTCAATGTCAACAATGATAAGCTTTCGATTGTAAAGCACAGTGATTATATGCCCGAGGAAGCAATTCCGACATTTAACAGCTCGCTTATAGAGATGTATTTTCACAAGATTCCCGATCTTGCGGAACATTTTGTGCTGTTTAATGATGACATGTTTTTGATGGGCGGTGTAGACAAGGATTACTTTTTTCATAATGGAATGCCGAGAGATATGTTGGCATTTCAGCCGGTTGTGGCGAATGAATCCAATCCCGGAATGACTCACGTGTATATCAATAATACGCTGGTGCTTGCACGCAATTTCAACAAGAAGGAATGTGTGAAGAAGAATGCGGGAGCATTTTTTCATATAGGTTATCCGCCACTTTATTTTTGGTACAACCTGTTGGAACTTATGGTTCCGAGATTTACCGGACTGCTTTCGGTGCATACCGCAGCACCCATTTTGAAAAGCTGTATGGCTGAAATATGGGAAAAAGAAGGCGAGGCATTGAGTACCTTCAAGTACAACAGATTCAGGTCTGACAGTGATGTGAACCATTATCTGGTCAGAGACTGGCAGATGCTGTCCGGAAGGTTTTATCCGACCAATTTATTCAGACATTTCGAATATTTTGAAATGCAGGACAGAAATGATAAATGCTTGAGCATTATACGGAAGTCGTCCGATAAAGCGGGCAAAAAGATTCTGTGCATAAATGACACGGGTAGGGTGTCGGATTATGACAGAGTGAAGAAGGATTTCTTAGATGCATTTGATACTGCATTCAAGGATAAGTGTTCATTTGAATTGTAGTGTTACGGAGATAAGATGATATGACCTATGAACAGGAATATCTTACAGCACTGTTACGAGCATCGCTCACGGCATCTGAGCCGGATGAGACATGCAGAGCTGTTATTGAAAAAATCAATTGGGATGATTTCATCAAACTCTCATGGGCACATAAGCTGGTTTCATATGTATATGACACAATCGTAAACATACCCGATATACCGGATGGTGTCAGTAAATACTTTGAACAGAAGACCGTGACTGTGGTCAAGCAAAATTTCAGACTGCTTTTCTGGGCAAAAAATATATTGGACAGATTGGCGGAAGTAGGTGCCGATGCGGTGCTCCTTAAGGGAGCGACGGCAGCAGTGTACTATCCGAATTTGCTTTATCGCAAGAGCGGAGATATAGATATTCTGATATTTGATGAGGATAAGCTGGCTGATGTTCAAAAGCAGATGGAAGCTTTGAATTACAAAAAGAATGAGACTCAATCTGCGCTTCATCATGTAGTGTTTTCCAATGATGAAGGTATAGAGGTAGAGATTCATACAATGCTGGCTGAACCGTTTGACAATATGAAAGTCAATGATATGCTGGACGGCTTAAAAAACGATATCAGAGAGAGCATTGTACGCAAAGAAATATTGGGAATAGAGATTCCGGTATTGCGAGAGGATTACCAGGCTTTTGAACTGCTGCTGCATATGCTCCAGCATTATCTGCGTTCGGGATTTGGAATACGACTCTTATGTGACTGGGTTGTGTTTTGGAACAGCGATATATCTGAGGAGATTTCCTCCGGGTATAGCACTCTGTGTGATGAATTCGGCGTAAAACAGTTTTCGGATATGATTACGCAGGTTTGCGCAGTGAAGCTTGGATTGAATCGAAACGAGGCAGCAAATAAATTCAGCGACGAGGACATAGAAAAGTTCTGGAATGAATTTTGGGTGGCGGAAGAGTTTGGAAAAAGCTCGGCTACCAGAATGGTAAACCTGCAGGGTTCCAAGAAGAGTGCATATGTAAAAGAGTTTCATCATCAGATGCATTTGAATTTCCCCAAGGCAGGTAAATGTCCCTTGCTTTGGCCGGTTTTGTGGGTGATTACCTTGGTTAGGTTCCTGGTTAATAACAGGCGAATACGCAAGGTTTCGCTGAAGGATGTGCTGAAAAGTGCAGGCGATCGCGGCAAGTTGAATGAGAAACTTCATATTTTCGAGGATATTTCATAGACAGTCGGATGCGATTATTATGCAAATAATGTTGCGGATTATTTATTGGTGGCATTGAACATAGAGGAATATGATTATGAAAAAGTTTGGCAGATTTGAAAAAATAGTTAGTGTGGTTTTGGTAACGGCTATGCTTACCGTTACCGGATGCGGTGAGGATGAAGTGTATGTAAAGCCGAACTATGTAGAGGTAACCGGTGATATTACAGCTCCTGTTGGCTATCAGGGGCCAAAGTCGTCATATATGATTTATTATGGAACATTGAATGCGGAAATCATGGAAATGGCGAAGCATTATGAAGTTGTAATACTTCACCCCAGAATGGGTAATATCACAAGAACACAGGTAAAGGAACTGCAGGACAGCGGATGTATAGTACTTGGCTATATCTCTATCGGAGAGGATCTGAGAACTTATGGCTATACTCCGGAGACAATGCTTCAGGATGAGAGATTTACAGCTGACGGTTCAGGCCCCAGAGTTGATCCCAGAGCAGCAGGCGATACCACTCTTGACAATGTGGCATTGCAGGGAAAGGCTTCGGACGGAGGAACAGGATATGCATCGTTTTATCTTGATGACAACGATCATAACGGAGAGCCGGATATAAATGTCAATTTCGGCTGTGCATTTACCAATATAGGAGATCCTGCCTGGTATGATACTTTGGATGTTATGCTCTTTGACGGAGTGGACGGAATACCCGGAATACGTGAGATCCTTACTACTGATTACGGAAGAGGCTTGGGCTGTGACGGGTTGTTCCTCGATACTATAGATACCGCGGCACCCAATGCATATACGGCAGATACCGACGCCAACAAGACCAGATATGAATGGACTGCCCCGGGAGTATTGGAATTCTGCAAGAGACTTAAGACGGATTATCCCGACAAGAAGATTTTACAGAACCGCGGAATGTTTATGTTCAACTGTGCACTTCCGATGTTTAAGTACAATCCCAGAACATATATAGACTATTTGCTCGTGGAGAGCTACAGGCTGGATTCAAATCAGACCACAGCATATGTTGATTCATACTTTAGGGATAATAAATATAATTATGCTCCAAGAATTATGGCTGAGGCGGGAAGAAGCGATGGCTTTACAGTTCTTTCGCTCGGTTATGCAGAGGGGCCTGCCGATGAAGAATTGATGAATACCCTGCTGGGATATTCAGAAGTAGGAATGGATATTCTGATGGAGGATATTTATGAGGCACAGGAAGTCGTGGGATATACCCATTACATTACGGACGGTAGTGTAACGGTTGTTAATGATTTTGTAATCACCCATGAAAATAAGACTGATGAAACTGCACCTGTTTGGACAAGTGTGTACAATGCAAGCGCAACATGGCCGCCGGAGGCACCTACACCAAGAGAGGGTATTCAGGAGATTGAAGCGATACAGGGCGGAGTGGTTGTAAGATATGATGTCGCACTGGATCGACATAAGGTTGTGTATACCCTGTATTATCAGGAAGAGCCTTTTGATTTTGAGAATGATCCTGACCTTACCGGAGCACAAGCAGTTATACTGGATCCTCAGGTCGGTGACGGATATGATCATTATGCTCCTGATGTATATCCGAATCGGAGTGAGGTAACCGGACTTGACAGCGGTAAGCAGTATTATTTTGTGTTGCGCGCAAGCGATAATACAGAGCTTCATAACGAAGAGAAAAACGAAAATGTGAAGACTGCAACGCCCAAATAGGGTATGAACGGCAGAACGAAATATTTGTGTATTGTCGAATTAAACAAATAAACGAACAAAATGACGAAAAAAATGTG
>JAKSRV010000036.1 GCA_024403435.1 Lachnospiraceae bacterium | reverse complement strand
AAAAAGCGGTGCCTCACATATGTGAAGTACCGCTCTTTTTTAACTCTTTTTGTCCTATAAGTCAAATCTTTTTAACAAATTCTTTCAGGGCTTATTTAACAGCTTACTGCTGTGCAAGAACCTCGCGGAGTATCTCATTTACACTTCCGGGATCTGCCTTACCCTTCATAGCTTTCATTGTCTGACCTACGAGGAAGCCGATAGCCTTTTCCTTACCGCCCTTATAGTCTGCTACAGACTGAGGGTTAGCCGCAACGATTTCTTCGATAGTCTTTCTGAGAGCCCCCTCATCGTTTACGGTCTTAAGTCCGTGCTCATCTACATATGCAACAGGATCGATATCCTCTGCAAAAATCTTCTCAAATACTTCCTTTGCTACAGAAGAATTGATTTCCTTCTTATCAACCATAGCGATAAGGTCTGCAAGATGCTTGGGGCTGAATGAAAGATCCTCGGGATCTGTACCGGTCTCCTTCATGAGACGAAGAGTCTCACCCATAAGCCAGTTGGAAACCTTCTTGGGATTGCCGCAGATTGCAGTAGTCTCTTCAAAGATATCAGCCATCTGCTTGGTTCCGGTGATAATTCCGATATCGTACTCGGGAAGGTCAAACTCTTCCTTGTAACGAATCTTCTTTTCGGGAGCCATCTCGGGCTGTGCTGCCTTTACTCTCTCAATCCACTCATCACTGATGTGAATAGGGACAAGATCCGGATCGGGGAAGTATCTGTAATCCTGCGCATCTTCCTTGGAACGCATAGGATATGACTCTGCCTTGGTATCATCCCAACGACGGGTCTCCTGAACTACTTCCTTGCCTTCTTCAATAAGATCGATCTGGCGATTCTTCTCACCCTCAATAGCGTGCTGGATAGCACGGAACGAGTTGAGGTTTTTCATCTCGGTTCTGGTACCGAACTTCTCGGTGCCTACTTCTCTTACAGAGAGGTTGACATCGGCTCTCATTGAGCCTTCCTGAAGCTTACAGTCTGATGCGCCGAGATACTGAATGGTCTGGCGAAGCTTCTCGAGGTAAGCGATTACTTCCTCTGCGCTTCTCATATCAGGCTCAGATACAATCTCAATAAGAGGAACACCACTACGGTTGTAGTCTACCAGTGAAGCATCTTCCCACTCATCGTGAACGAGCTTACCTGCGTCCTCTTCCATATGAATTTCGTGAATTCTTACAGCTTTTTTCACACCGCTCTCGGTCTTGATATCTACGTGACCGTCTCTGCAGATAGGAAGATAAAGCTGAGAAATCTGATAGTTCTGCGGGTTATCGGGATAGAAATAATTCTTTCTGTCAAACTTGCAGTTCTGAGTAATATTACAATTGGTTGCAAGGCCTACTGCCATTGCATATTCAACTACCTGCTTGTTGAGCACAGGAAGTGAACCGGGCATACCTGTACATACAGGGCAGGTATGGGTATTGGGTGCACCGCCGAAAGCAGTTGAGCATCCGCAGAATATCTTTGTCTTGGTAGCAAGCTCTACGTGTACCTCAAGACCAATGACTGTTTCGTATTCTTTAGCCATTACTGTACCTCCTTTGCTGCCTGTTCATAAGTATATGCTGCGCGGATAAGCTTTTTCTCTGCGAAGCAATCACCAATCATCTGTACACCGATGGGCAGTCCGTTGCTGTCGGTTCCGCAGGGAACACTGATGCCGGGAAGTCCCGCAAGGTTAACAGAAATTGTATAAATATCTCCAAGATACATCTGCATGGGATTTGAAAGGCTGCAACCAAGCTTGGGTGCTGTAGTGGGAGCTACAGGTCCAAGGATGATATCGTATTTTGCAAAAGCATCATCAAATGCCTTCTTGATGAGAGCCTTAACACGAAGTGCCTTCAAATAGTATGCATCATAGTAGCCTGATGAAAGTACAAAGCTACCGAGCATAATTCTACGCTTAACCTCAGGTCCGAAGCCCTCTGAACGGGTCTTCTTGTACATGCGGTGAAGCTCTTCCGCATCCTCAGCACGATAGCCATACTTAACGCCGTCAAATCTCTCAAGGTTTGAGCTGGCTTCTGCATCAGCGATGGTGTAGTAGGTAGGAATTGCATATTTTACGTGAGCAAGATCAAACTCTTCCACTTCAGCGCCGAGCTCCTTGAGCTTGTCTGCCACTGCAAGTACGGAAGCTTTAACCTCCTCGTTAAGTCCTTCTCCAAAATATGACTTGGGAATACCAATCTTCATTCCTTTTACATCCTTAACAAGTGCTTCGGTAAAGTTGGCATCCTCACGCTTCATTGAAGTTGAATCCTTAGGATCGTGTGAAGCGATGGTTTCAAGAATTGTAGCGCAGTCGGTTACGTCCTTGCAAAGAGGTCCGATCTGATCAAGAGATGAACCGTAAGCAATGAGACCGTAACGTGATACTGTACCGTAGGTAGGCTTAAGTCCTACAACACCGCAATAAGAAGCGGGCTGACGAATAGATCCGCCGGTATCGGAACCGAGTGCGAAGAAACACTCCTGAGCTGCTACTGCTGCCGCAGAACCACCTGAAGAACCGCCGGGTACATGCTCGGGATTTCTGGGGTTTCTGGTTACTCCGTAGTAAGAGGTCTCTGTGGTAGAACCCATTGCGAATTCATCCATGTTGGTCTTACCGATAACAACAGCACCTGCCTTCTCAAGGTTGATAACCGCCTCTGAAGAGAATGTAGGTACGAAATTGCTGAGAATCTTAGATGAACAGGTGGTAAGCATACCCTCTGTACACATATTGTCCTTGATTGCTACAGGAACACCTGCAAGAGGTCCTGTGAGCTCACCTGCTTCAATTTTTTTCTGGGCCTCAGCTGCCTTTGCAAGAGCTGCGTCCTTGTCAATTGTTACATAAGCGTGTACTGTCTCTTCGGTCTTGTCAATCTGATCGAGTACAGCCTGCATAGCCTGAACTGCGGTATATTCGCCGGCCTTGATAGCCTTACCGAGTTCTACTGCTGTAAGGGATAAAATATCACTCATCTTCTTCACCCCTCCTTAATCAAATGTCTTGGGCACGAGGAACATGTTGTCCTTCTCGCCGGGAGCATTCTTCAAAATATTTTCGCTGTCATCACCGTTTACAACAACATCCTCGCGGAATACGTTGTGAACAGGAAATACATGAGACATAGGCTCAACGCCAGTAGTATCAAGCTCTCCGAGTTCGTCGATGTAATCAAGCATTTCTGCAAGATCCTTCTTGGCCTGCTCTTTTTCCTCTGCACTGAGGTCAAGCTTAGCAAGGATGCCTACATAGTCAATTGTTTCATCACTGATTACGTTTGCCATGGCAAATCCTTTCATTAAAAAAAGTTATCCCTGGAACAAATCCGCATAAATCAGACCTGTTCCAAGGTATTAACATTACAATACAAATTTATCAATCACGAACCTTGATGTGAACTTCACGAAGCTGCTGCTCGGTTACTTCACCGGGTGCACCACACATAAGATCCTGTGCATTTCCGTTCATAGGATATGCGATAATCTCACGGATGTTCTCCTCATTTCTGAGAAGCATGATCATACGATCTACGCCGGGAGCCATTCCTGCGTGCGGAGGTGCTCCGAACTGGAATGCCTGATAGAGTGCTCCGAACTTAGCCTTGAGAGTCTCTTCGTCATAACCTGCAATAGCAAATGCCTTCTTCATAATTTCGATGTCGTGGTTACGAACCGCACCTGATGAAAGCTCGATACCGTTACATACGATATCATACTGGTATGCAAGGATTGAAAGAGGATCCTCGTTGTTAAGTGCATCAAGTCCGCCCTGAGGCATAGAGAAAGGATTGTGTGTAAATCCAACCTGCTTAGTATCGGGATCAAGCTCGAACATAGGGAAGTCGTTTACATAGCAGAAACGATATGCATTCTTCTCGATGATATCAAGTCTTGCGCCGAGTTCGTTTCTGATGTGACCTGCATAGTAAGCAGCTCTCTCTTCCTTATCGGCGATGAAGAAAATGGTATCTTCCTTCTCAAGGCCGGCAAGAGTAGCAAGCTCTGACTTCATGTCATCGGGGATGAACTTATCGATAGGTCCCTTGTAAGACATATCGTCCTGTACCTCGAGGTATCCGAGTCCACCCATTCCGATTTCCTGAGCGTACTTGAGCATCTTCTCGTGGAAGCCCTTAGACTGATGTCCCTGAATCTTGATAGCACGTACGGTACGGCCTACGAAAGGCTTGAAGGTACATCTCTGGAAGAACTCGGTTACATCTATAATTCTGAGAGGGTTTCTGAGGTCAGGCTTATCTGAGCCGAACTCAAGCATAGCCTGCTTGTAGCTGATGATGGGATAAGGAGCCTGAGTAACCTCGAAGCCTTCGGGAGCAAATTTTGCAAATGTTGAAGTGAGAACTTCCTCACCTACCTTGAATACATCCTCCTGAGTAGCGAAGCTCATCTCAAAGTCAAGCTGATAGAACTCTCCGGGTGAACGGTCTGCTCTTGCATCCTCATCACGGAAGCAGGGAGCAATCTGGAAATACTTATCAAAGCCTGACACCATAAGGAGCTGCTTGTACTGCTGAGGAGCCTGGGGAAGTGCATAGAACTTACCCTTGAACTTTCTTGAAGGAACGATATAGTCTCTTGCGCCTTCGGGAGATGATGCACAGAGGATAGGAGTCTGAATCTCAAGGAATCCCATCTCGCTCATCTTCTCACGAAGATATGCGATAACTTTTGATCTGAAAATAATGTTGTCCTTAACCTTCTGGTTTCTGAGGTCAAGATAACGATACTTAAGTCTTACATCCTCACGGATTTCCTTAGAGGTCTGAATCTCAAAAGGAAGCTGCTGATAAACCTTACCGAGAACCTCAATCTTCTGAGCCTCGAGCTCGATGGTTCCTGTAGGAATCTTGGGGTTGTAAGTTTCCTCGTCTCTCTTCTCAACAGGTCCGGTGATTGATACACACATTTCCTTGCAAATGCCGTCAAGGAGTGAGGTATCTCTGAGTACTACCTGAAGTACTCCATACATATCGCGAAGGTCAATGAATGAAACTCCGCCGTGGTCACGGATGTTCTCAACCCATCCTGCAACCTGGAGGATCTGACCGATTTTGTCTTCACCAATTTGGTTAATAGTTAAATCTCTGTACATTTTTCCATTCCTTTCATAAATCCTTTAAAACCAACGAATCCCGGAATACAGATATCTGTATTCCGGGACGAGTAAACTTTTACCCGCGGTACCACCCGCATTGTCTTCACAGTAGACTCGGATTATCCAAGCCTCCGAAAGACCTCTTTCAAGTACATAACGTGTACGAAACGGATTACCCTACGCCTGCTCTACCACCAAGCATGATATCAATCACACCAAGCAAAACAGCTTTCAAATAACCGGCTCCGGAGCGTTCCCTTGTCTGTTTCTATGGTAAGCAGCGCTTTCAGCCCACGACGCTACATCTCTTTTACCGCCCACAGGAAGAGTCTCCTTCACAGCTTTTGCATATGTATATTACTTATTAAGTCATGAATTGTCAATAATTCAGCCCACAAGAAATCGGGAAAATCCTTAAATTTCTTTGTTTTAGACTAATATCCCCAATCATCGCTGCTGTCTTCAACCACCTTGCCGTCAACAACCTTCTTGAGAACAATCTCTCCGTTCTGGGATGCATCGGGCATAGTATTGAGATCTACCTTTACAACATTCCAGCCGCAGTAGCTCTTACGTCCTCTGATCCATGACTTCTTAGGAATATCCTGACCGACATAGATAACGCCGATAGGCTCATCCAATATCTCATCAGTATCCTCTCCAATATCATTTACATCGGCAAGTACATTGGCAAGCTCGAGCTCGCTCTCACATCTGAAAATGTACCATTCGCCTTCCGGTAATGTTATCCAATCCATACTATCATCTCCATCTCTATATATAATAATTCGTCATTTCTAAATTATTATCTTCCCCATAGATATTATAGTATATTTTGGCAATTTCATAAACAGAAAAATTTAAATTTCTCTATATCGAAATTAAAATTAGTTACCTGCTTTTGCAGGCTTAGCAGATACCTCATCAAACTCCTTGATAATAGCATCCGAAGGCTTCTTGCTAATAAGTGAAACCACTACGATAAATACGCAGCTTGTGATGAATGCGGGAAGCAGCTCATAAATATTGAGGATGGTATCCGCAAACTGTACTCTGATAACAAACTTCCAGAAAAATACCATTGCGCCACCGGTAACCATACCTGCAAGAGCACCTGCAAAATTCATTCTCTTCCAGAAAAGGCTGAAAAGAACTACCGCACCGAATGCTCCGCCGAATCCGGCCCATGCAAATGATACAATCTTAAATACTGAGCTTGAAGGATTCCAAGCAAGAATAACTGCCGCAACAGCAACAATTCCGATTACACCTCTAGCGATAATCATTGCAGTCTTGTCGCTCATCTTAACCTTGAAGAAATCCTGGAACAGGTTCTTTGAAATAGCTGAACCTGCGGTAAGAAGCTGAGAGTCTGCTGTAGACATGGTACATGCAAGGATACCTGCAAGTACAAGACCGGCTACGATTGCAGCCATAAATCCGTTCTGTGAAAGAAGATCTGCAAGCTTAATGATAACTGTCTCTGCTTCAGAGCTGTCTGTAAATGAAGGAATTGTGCCTGCCTTTGATACTGCGTTTCCGATTACACCGATCACAATAGCTACAGCCATTGAAATAACAACCCATACAGAAGCAATTCTTCTTGAAGTCTTGATTTCCTTCTCATCACGGATAGCCATGAATCTGAGAATGATGTGGGGCATACCAAAGTATCCGAGTCCCCATGCTGTGGTTGAGCAAATGGTAAGAAGGCTGTATTCTGTTGAACCGCCGCTTGCAATGTCATGCATTGCAGTCAGGCTTAAATAACCCTTGAGGCTCTGTGCGTTTTCTGCGACAGCACTCCAGCCGCCTGCAAGATGAGTTCCGTAGAATACCATTACCGCAAGAGCGATTGTCATTACAATACTCTGAATAAGGTCTGTGGTAGATACCGCAAGGAAACCTCCGAGTACAGTGTAAAGAACGATGATTGCCGCACCTACTAGCATTGCTACATGATAATCAACACCGAACAATGAATTTACAAGAGTACCTACTGCCTTAAATCCCGAAGCAGTATAAGGTACAAAGAAAATAACAATAACAAGAGCTGCAATCAAAGAAAGTACATTCTTTTCATCATGAAATCTCTTTGAAAAATACTCTGGTACTGTAATAGCATTGAGCTTAACCGAATAACGGCGAAGCTTCTTGGCTACAAAAAGCCAGTTGAGATAAGTACCTACCGCAAGTCCGATGGCAGTCCAGGCAGCATCTGCAATACCGCAGATATAAGCTACTCCCGGAAGTCCCATGAGAAGCCAGCTACTCATATCAGAAGCTTCCGCACTCATAGCTGCTACGAGAGGTCCGAGCTTACGTCCTCCGAGGTAGAAACCTTCCGCACTGCTGTCGCCTTTCTTTCCGAAGAAGAATCCGATTGCAATCATAATGCCAAGATAAATCACTATGGTCGCAATAATTCCAATTGTTGCTGATGTCATTGTGTCAATCTCCTCTTTCTTTTTAATATATTAATCTGCCCTATGCAGACTAATTTCATTTATTATGGCGGCCACCCTTTTTATTCTTTTCATAAAGAATGGTAAGGCCCTTGGTCAAAAGTTCGGAATCCAACGTAATCGAATGTTTACAGTTGGGGATAATGGTACCTGCAAAACCACCCGATGCAACGACGGCAGTTTCGTATCCGAGATCTTCCCATATTCTGTCAATCATTCCGTCCACGCATGAAGCCTGTCCGTAGATGCTTCCGCTTTGCATAGCTCCGACCGTATTGCCGGCAATCAGTCTCGCAGGCTTCTCTATAGCAATCTCGGGAAGATGCGCTGCATTGGCAGTCAGACCTTCTAATGCCACTCTTACCCCGGGGATAATCATTCCTCCAAGGAATCTCTTCTGATCGTTGATTACAGAGATAGTAGTTGCAGTTCCCATATCTATCAAAATAAGCGGTGCACCATACTGTGCAAGTCCTGCCACTGCCGCAACCAACAGGTCCGCTCCGAGCTGTGAAGGATCGTCGAGCTTGATGTCAACGCCCGTCTTAATTCCGGGTGTAACTTCAATGATATTTTTACCTAAAAGCCTCTCAATACCTCTCTTAACTTGAGCAGTCACAGGAGGAACTGAAGAAGACAATATACCGCCTTCTATGTCCTCTGGCTTTATATTGTACAAATCAAGTATGGTTTTAAAGGTAATCGCATACTCAATTGCTGTCTTTCTGAGATCGGTTACAAGTCGCTCCTCAAAAACAAGCTCATAATTCTCCGGCTTGGTACAACCGAAAACTATATTAGTATTGCCTACATCTACCGTAAGAATCATCCGTATATCCTCATAAATATACAATCGTCCAAACAAAAAAACGCTTGCCATGTCTGTATTTAGGCATAGCAAGCTTATTTTACCTATAAAAATGCATATTTACAAGCAAATATTAATGTTTTATAAATCAGAGCACTCTTCGGGATGCTCCTTTTTCAAACGTCTGCGTCTCGCACTTTCTCTGACTTTACCGAAAGGGAAAAGCGGAATCAGGGCAATTATTCCGCAAATAACAGCCGAAACCACTCGTGCGCTCTTTCTACTTTCTCTGGTCGAAATACCTTTCTCAAGGACAAGATCATCAATTACCGTCGCGCCTTTCACCACAGAGATTTTCATCTTATAAGTCGCTTTATTCGAGATTATGCTTGTCGTCGAAGTAAAACTGTATATCCTGTCTTCTTCGGCTTCGTTATTGTCCGGTATCAGTGCCTTCCATTTATCCTCGTTATAATTTGAGTAAATATTGTAAGATATTTTTTCATCATCCGACCAGGCCTTATAATCGGCTGCAATATCAAATTGTTCGATTGTCAGATCTCCCGGCAACTTACATTCCAGCTCGTTTTCCAATGCTGTTATCAATTCCGCATCGGGATTCTTAACAACATAGTGCGCACTCAAAGCAAACAGTAAATCCATAGCGGTCCAAACAAATAACATAACAATTGCAAGTACTATCGCTATCGCACCTTTTATTATCCAACCAAGTGATTTATTCATATAACCAATCCTTACAAATCTTTACAACTTCTTAATAAATCATTACAGCAGCTTATAAATCCTCGCCAATCTTCTATGACCAATAACCCAATTTTATCCTATAGTATACCTTCTCATAGGGCAATACGGGAATTGCTGCTATCATGACCACGATAATCGCGCTAAAAAAAATGATTAGCGGCGCATTACCACTGTCTTCCACTCCGTTCTCAAATAATACTCTGTACATACGGGTCTCATTGCAGATTACGCTGATACGCAACACATTTCTTGTCTCCGGTGAATGAAATATGTTTTTCTTAAAATAAGAAATCGACCTTCCGGATCCGTTCGCATCTTCAGCCTTGGTTCCGCCCGCTATCAGTTCTCGCCACTGTTCCTCTGTATAATTTGATACAACATCAATTTTGATAGTTTCATCATCGTCAAAAAAAATAGTGGTTGTCGATATCGATGCAATCTTAACCTCCGCAGGAAGCTTTACTCCAAGTTCCTGTTCAAGTGCTTTTATTACCTGTTTATTCGGATGTCCGGCCTTGTAGGTAGACATATCATCCGTCAACAGCATCCCCCACACCACCAACACGACAATACCTATAATTGCAATAATCACAGTGGTGCAAATCCTTATTCCCCATATAAACCTGCTCAACTCATTCATACAAATCTTCCTTTACACGAGACATAATGCTGCAAGGGTGATTGAGCTTCCGATAAACCAGGCACGTGCCGTTTTTTTGCCGGAGAACATATTTACAAGCACACATATACATGCTGCAAAAAGCACTACTACAAGCCATGCCGACTGAAGACGCAAAGGAGTATAACCATATGCGTTTATATACATCAACAGCTTAAGTCCCGCTATAACGGCAAAGAATATACTCTCAACAGTAAGACATGCAGAGGCAATCTTGACAGCCTTCTTAATGCCTTCGTTATCACCGTACTGAGAAGTTCTGATAGTGAGCCAGGTAACAATAAAATTAACTGCCATTACTCCGCACATATCACCAAAGCCCTTGCGAGCATATTCGGAGAAGGTAAACTGTGTAGGAAGATGCATTCTGAACGCATCAAACAGATAGCTTCCCTGAAGTCCGAAGAAAATCAAATAATACACGGTGAACAATCCGATCAGGACAACCCATACCACACCGGGGATTTTTCTGAGTGCTTCAATCACATGCTTAATATTGTCACTTCTTCCCTCCACATGTGCTCTGGTCTCTCTGTAGCATCCGCCCAATAAACCAAACAAATACATTGATAAGAATGTGGTCATGAAACATTTAAGTACAAATATTCCGTCAATGTCGATGCGTAACGCATCTGCTACCGTTTCCATCAGATTTGCAAAATTATCATCCGCACTCTTTAATCTGGAAACAGCTACTGCTAAAAGAATAAGTCCAATGGCAATACCTGCTATCGCTCCCCAAACATTACGTTTTTTTCTCTCACCGGTTTTTTCTCTGTAAAAGATAGAGACGATAGTTCTGACATTCAGATGGAAATTCTTAAATGTCATAACAAAAAATGCTGTAATTCCGTCCCAAAGGAACATATGGGAGGTCTCTCCCTCTGCAAGTCTGTCAGATCTGCTCAGTATCCAATACGCTGCAAAAAGATGTGTGAATAAAAGTGAATACCCTTCATCCCATACCGATCCGATTGGAAAGACAGTCGATACTGTACTGACAAGTGTCAATACCATAAAAATCCAACTCTCGGCGCTTCTTTTTCTTTTGAAATACAGCGCTTCGGTCAATACAACCAGGCACATAACAAATATTCCAAAGCTTATTTTCCATTCCGGACTTGAACTGAAAACGAAATTGGAATAGCAAAATGATATCGGCCATATAACGATTGCCGCTATCTTCTCCATAATCGAAGTTTCATGCCATTTAGGTCCTGCAGGCTCCTGTTTTTTCTCAAATATCGGAGCTTCCGACTGAATCGGAGCGTCCATAATAATATACTGATTAATGTCTGCTGTATTATCCATACCCTTACCTCATCTGCATGCAATATGTACTTATCAACCGACCGATTACTCAGCATCGCGATCTGTACTTACTGCAGCTCTTTTTAGTCATCAATGAACTCCAGAATATCTCCCGGCTGGCACTGCAGCTCGTGGCACAAAGCCATCAAAGTAGAAAAGCGAATTGCTTTTGCCTTACCGGTCTTAAGTACTGAAAAATTTGCGGGAGTGATTCCGATTTTCTCTGCAAGATCGTTTGATGATATCTTGCGTTTTGCCATCATTACGTCAACATTTACAATTATCTTCATCGCTCATCCCTCCTTAAATAGTCAGATCGTTTTCTTCCTGAAGGGAAGCAGCTTTAGCAACAAAATATGAAAGAGCTGATGTACATATGAAAATCGCAAGTCCGAAGAACACTACCAACAGCTCGATAAACATAAGTCCGGGATGATTAAATCCCATCAACCATAACGCAATCATTGCTATGAACAAAAAGATTGAATCAACAAGCGCCAGCATTGAGAAAATCTTGAACAGCTTCGCGTTGGCCATACAGAAGCTGTTATCCTTCCCAATATTGGTAGCAATCATCCAGGAAATAATCATTGCCGCAAAACAGGGAACAGCACATACGTACAAAACAATCATCCAAGGAGTCGCCCATGATTCGAATTCAGGATATTTCTCAGCTAAGATTCTGCTCATCTGCGGAATAATATAAGCACAAGCGGTTATCCCTACTATCGTCACTCCTATGATTACTACCTTCAACCATTTTGCAAATATATCATGCTTCATTGTCATTGACTCCTTTTCTTCAAAACGCATTTTGAATATCCATTCAATAAATCTTACAATGGCGATATTAGCACCCACAGAAGTGAATGTCAACAATTATTTATTGTTTTTCGATAATTTTTAATATGTTTAACGATAACTTTTCAAATTTTTAAGTATACAAATGCCCGACCGTGCAAGGTACACGTGCATGGTCGGGCTCAAACAATTCTATTTATACACCATCTTTCTCGTCGGCTTTTGCTACCTCCAGCATTATTTGTTCAAACGATACCGGAGCAAAATCAGTTCTGTCCACACTTACGCAGTAGCTTCTCGCGCTTACGGTATTGTATGCGGGATTATTGTGTACGTGGCCGAAAATATTAGCATACGGCATGTTCCTGTTAACATACACAGGTTCATGCGATACTATCCAAAAATCAGCGTATATAATCGGCTTATCGTAACATTCCGCAAATCCCAATCTTCGATATTCATCGTTGCTGAGCTTGTCGTGATTTCCTTTGATCAAATATTTGGTTCCGTTGAGTTTAGAAATGTATTCCGTATTTCCGACATCTCCCACCAGATACACCTCATCGTCATCAGAAACAATCCTGTTCCATCTATCGATAATAGCCTCGTTCATTTCAGATGTATTTGAAAAGGGACGATTCTCATATCTTCTCAGCGCATCATCGTCAAAATGTGTATCTGCAATAAAAAATGTACTCATACTCTGTCTCTTTCTGTTGTCTTTATAATTGATTTTGCAATCCTGCGGTTGCTATACTTGCTTCAAAATCATTCTATCATAAACCTCCGGAAATCTGCCAATTATCAGTTCTCGGAAAGCCCTTTTCCAGTACTTCTCAGGAATCGCCGGCCAGTTGCATGCACCCGTTTCCTCGTAAGTAATTTGCATCGCCCTATCCAGCACATCCCCGTTGCTAAGCTCCGCACCTCTGAAAAATGCTTCCGTACAAGCCGTCCAATACGGTGCAATCACATGCAAACTATGAGCAATCATATCATGCATTATCGCATCTATGTTTTGCTGCAGATAAATATGCTCTGCTTCCCACTCACTACCGACACTGTGTAATATCACAAATGATATCTTATCGTGCTTACCCTTGTCCAAGGGATTTCCTACCGCCCCCGGATTGATAATGTGTTTTCCGCAATCATCAAACTCTACATATTTGTGAGTATGTCCGCATAAAACATATTTTTCCGCGATGTCGCCAAGTAGTTCCTTGTTTGACGGATTATCCTTCAAAAGCTTACCCTTAACCATTTTCGGAGAACCATGGCACAACAGTAAATCCTCCATCCCATCAAAGTGAACGGATAATGTTTCGGGAAGGCCTTTTATATACTCCCAATCATGCTCCCTCATATTGTCATATGCATATCGAAGCATTCCGACCGTTGTCATATATTCATCCCACTCGGGATGATGACCACCCAGCCCCTTAAATAAATAATCCTCCTTATTTCCCTTGATGATATAGAGTGGATATTTCTTCTCCAAATCATAAATAATATCAAGAGTCTCTCTTACTCCGGAAAACTCCCCGGAATAATCTCCCAATATGCAAAAGGCATCAATCTCTTTCGTATCCAGATACTCAACCACTTGTTTGAAAGCAATTGAATTACCATGTATATCCGATAAAACCGCTATATTCATTCTTTCCCCATTCAAATTTCATACGTTTTTACATCTAAATTTTATTGGCAAATATTCATAGCAAATAACATTTGCCAACCCAAAATACTTTTGCAAAAGATTTAAAATAATTAAACCTTGCCCGAGTGGGCAAGGTCAATACTATTTCTCTTAAGGTTTCTTAAGGGGCCTTAAGGTTTCTTAAGATTCTGCCAATAATTCCTTGGTATAGGGATGTTGAGGGTTATCAAAGAGCTGATCTTTATCACCGATTTCAAGAATCTGTCCCTTTTTCATTACCATTATTCTGTCGCTTACTCTGTAGATAACATTGATATCATGAGAGATAAACAGGTACGCCAGTCCGTATTCCTCCTGAAGGCTCTCCAAAAGTTCGAGCACCTGGTCCTGAATGGTTACATCCAATGCAGATACGGGTTCATCGGCAAATATCAGCGAAGGCTTGGTAATCAATGCCTGTCCGATACTTACTCTCTGACGCTGACCGCCTGAAAGCTGGTGTGGCATTCTGTCATAATAATACTCATCGAGACCAACTCGACGTAGCATATCGATTGCCATCTCGCGTCGCATCTCTTTTGTGTACTTGATAGATTTCTCTATCATATCTTCCGCACGCAACGGCTCCTCGAGAAGCCATCCTATGCTCTTGGACGGATTCAGACTACTGTAAGGATCCTGAAAAACCATCTGTGGTCTTACTGTTGCAGACTTTACACTTCCCGTTATGTCCTTGTTGATACCCAGGATTGCCTTGCAAAGTGATGACTTTCCGCAACCGCTCTCTCCGACCAGGCCGAGAGTCTCTCCGGGATATATCTCAAAGCTTGCATGCTCTACCACACACTTGTGCACAGTCTTACCGAATATCTTGTTGCTGCGTTCATTATAGAATACAGACAAATCATTAACCGTAAGGATGGGGGATTTCTTCGTGCCGCCGGCTTCACCGACAATCTTCTTATCAGCTTTGCTTTCAGATTTATTTTCAACATTTTTATCTGACTCATTTTCAGCCGAATCTACCGCGACACTCTTCTTTCTTCCCGGTACTGCAGCAATCAGCTTTTTTGCATAATCGGTCTGAGGCTTGGTAAAAATATCCTCTGTAGGACCCATCTCCACAATCTTGCCATCCTTCATAACCGCAAGTCTTGTACATATTCTTCTCGCAAGATTCAGATCGTGAGTGATGAATATCATGCTGTTGTTCTCACGGTCTCTGATGTCCTTAAGCAATTTTACAATCTGATTCTGAATGGTTACATCCAAAGCTGTGGTCGGCTCATCCGCAATGATAAGATCGGGATGCAAAATAACTGCCATCGCTATCATCGCTCTCTGACGCATACCGCCTGAAAGCTGATGAGGATAGCTGTCATATACCTTCTCAACATCACGAAGGCCTACACCCTCGAGAGTCTCCAGCACACGCTTTTTTCTCTCAGCTGCATCCTTGAAATCATTCTTTGCATGAAGTAAAAGCTGCTCGTCAATCTGAGGTCCGATCTTCATGGTCGGATTAAGGCTGGTCATAGGCTCCTGGAAAATCATGCTCATATGATCGCCTCTGTATGAGCGAAGGAGCTTTTGATCCGGCTTCACTCCTGCCTTCAGGAGAATCTGTCCGTTAAAATCAATCTCACCGGTCTCCATCACACCCTCACTCGCCAACAGGCCCATGAGAGTCAATGCGGTAACTGATTTTCCCGAGCCGGACTCGCCCACCAGTCCCAGAATTTCTCCGGGCTCAAGCTGCAGGCTGATGCCGTCCACGGCCTTTTTACCACTAAATGAAATTGTCAGATTTTTAATACTGATCAATTAACTATCCCTTCCAAATACAAATCAATTAATCCATTAACTTACATATTCCGGGCTTACTACTTTTTAAGCTTGCCGATACCCTCGGAAAGCATAGCAGCACCGAGCACAGTCCACACAATAGTCAGACCGGGCGCCAATGCAAACCAGGGTGATTTTGCAAGATAACCCTGCGCATCGCTGAGCATACTTCCCAATGTAGCATCGGGCGCCTGCACACCGATTCCCAAATAACTGAGTCCCGATTCAGCCAAAATTGCATTATTAAAACCAATCATTACACTCACCCAGAAGGTTGAGAATATATTGGGCAATATATGAACAAATAAAATTCTTGGCTTATTAACTCCCATAAGTCTGGCTCTGACGATATAGTCCGCATCTCTCAGACGAATAAACTCTCCTCGAACGATACGCACAAAACTGGGAGTGAATGCCATTCCCAAGGCCAGTACCACATTTTGTCTTCCCTTACCAAGAAGAGAAATGATAACCAACGCCAACAATATGCTCGGAAAGCCGTTGACGGCATCAACCACACGCATTACCACAGCATCAACAATACCGCCGAAATAGCCTGTAATGGCACCAAGCAAAATACCAAGCACTGCTGAGATAGCCACTACCAGAATACTGATAATTGCGCTGGTTCCGACTGCCTTCATAACACGTGAAAAAATATCACGTCCGAAGTTGTCCGTTCCGAACGGATGGCTCCATGTAGGCGCATGAAATCTGAGTGATGCGGACATCTGAGTTGTACTGTAGGGTGTCCAGAAAATTCCGACAACAGCCCAAATCAGTACCAAACCTGTCATCACAGCACCGACAATCAGATATATATTCAATTTTCTGTCGGGAGCTTTCCCGTTATTGAATACTTTCATCTACTATTCTTTCTCGCTAGCACTTACTCACACAGCCATCACTTCTGACGAATTCTGGGGTCGAGTATGCGATACAATACATCAACGACAAAATAAACAACTATAACCACGAAGGTAATATACAAAATCAAAATCTCCACCACAGGAAAATCTCTGGTAGAAATAGAGCTGATAAGCAGTCTTCCGATTCCGGGAAGCGAGAATACCTGCTCCACCACTATTGATCCCGCAACAACCTCCGCGATAATCATTCCTAGGAATGTAACGACGGGAAGCATTGCATTTCTGAGTACATGCTTGAACAGAATTCCTGTATCGGATACACCCTTACTCTTGGCAGTTCTCACGTAATCAGACTTAAGCTCAGTCAAGGTCGAATTGCGAAGGAATCTCGCTGTCATACCGATTTTCGGTATCGCTATTGCGATAGCGGGGAATATCAGGTAATGAATAAATCCGCCAAAATCGGTCTTATAGCTGACATATGCACCGGGGGCAAACATTTTCAGCGCAATTCCGAAAAGATATGTAACCAGGATACCCAAGAAAAAGGCAGGTATCGCCATCGAGGTCTGCGTCAGTACATTCAAAAATCCATCCAGGAATTTATTTTTTGTACCTGCCCACAAAACACCTAACGGTATAGCCACTATTACCGTGATGCCTACTGACAATAAAGCCAACCACAATGTAACCGGCAGCTTGTCGCCAATCAATTCCTTAACCGGCATCATCTCATTCATATTTTTGGAATACCTGTAGCTTACTCCAAAGTCTCCTCGTAACACATCCTTGCCCCAGGCCAGATATCGCTGTACCGGTGGCTTATCCAGTCCCAACTCTGCCCTTAAGGCTTCTTCCATTTCCGGTGTTGCCTCTGTTCCCAAAATAGAATTGACAACATCACCGGGGATTATCTGAAATGCGAGGAAAGCCAGTATTGAAACTAACAACAATGTAATAATGAGAGTAGCGATTTTCTGAATAAAATATTTCACTGTACTTTCCTCCTTTCAGATAGTATTGCGAGGGCCGCATACGCAGCCCCGCGTAATTTTTTAATTTACTTAGATACGTAGTAAACAGTTGCCATATCCTGTACGTATACGGGATAGAACTGATAACCACCGAGATCGTTTGCTACTGCAACCTTGTTGGCAATGCAAAGGGTGAATCCTGTTGCTGCCTCTTCTACAAGAATCTTCTGAAGCTCCTTGTAGTAGATTCCACGCTCTTCCATGCTTGTCGCTGCTACAACCTTGGCATAAACCTCATCGTAATCAGCTGAGTCGAAATTGATGAAGTTCTTGCTTGAAGTGCTGGTGAAACGATTGAGCAGGTAACCGGGAGTAGAATCACCGGTAAGTGCACATACGGTAGCTGCATAATTTCTGTCGGTGTAAACGTCTGACAACCAGCTGCTCCACTCGATAGCATCGATTGAAGCGTTGATGCCTACAGCCTTGAGCTGCTCAACGATAACCTCTGCAGTCTGCATGTGAACTTCATAGCTTGAAGGAACTGAGATTACAAGATCAAAACCATCGGGATAACCGGCCTCGGTAAGAAGCTGCTTTGCCATCTCAACATTTGCTGAGGTTCCGTAGGTATCATTGAGATCTACATAGTAGCTCTCAAGAGAAGGAAGCATTGCAGAGCTGATAACAGTTGCATCGCCGCCTGCTACGAAAAGATTGATCTCATCCTTGTCAAGAGCGTACATAATAGCCTGACGAACCTTGACATTGTTGAGGGGTTCAACGCTATTGTTCAGGAAAAGAGCCTGAACGGTAGCTGAAGGAGCTGAAAGAACCTGCATCTTGCCCTCAAGCTCGGTTACCTGAGAATCTGCAAGGTAAGGATATACCTGAACAGTTCCGGCCTGAAGCTCAAGAAGAGCAGTCTCACCGCTGGTGATGATTTTGAACTCTACCTTATCGAGATAAGGAAGACCTGCCTGCCAGTAATCAGCATTCTTTGCGATCACGATACCCTCCTGAGGAGTATATGATACAAAAGAAAAAGGTCCGGTACCGATAGGATTTGCGTTCTCATCTTCGCCGCTTCCGTTGGGAATAATTGCAGCAGTAAAGCTGTAAATCAGCTCGGGGTTAACGCTATCCACGGTTACCTGGACCGTCTTTTCGTCCAATATATCAACTGCAGTAATGGTCTTCATGGTAGAGATAAGAGGAGTGCCGTCAAGCAAACCTGATACTCTCTCAAGAGAATATTTAACGTCTTCTGCAGTAACTAAATTTCCATTATGGAACTTAACGCCCTGGCGAAGATTGAATGTATATACCAGGCCGTCCTCTGAAAGACTGTAATCCTCTGCAACTGCGCACATAAGGTCGCCGTTTGCAGTGTTCTTTACAAGACCTTCAAAGATGTTGAAAAGGATTTCTCTAGTTCCTGCCGCTGTAACAGTGTGAGGGTCAAGACCGTCAATATCCTGCTGAATACCAACCACTACAGTTCCGCCGTAGGTAGGCTCCCCTGTAGGTGCAACTACGTCAACGTTAGTGTCATCAGTAGTTCCTGTCTGGGTGGTGTCTGTGTCTGTGGTAGACACAGTAGTAGAGGTGTTATCCTCCGAAGACTCTCCTGTACTGCCTGTGCATCCTGTAAGTGCAGTCATTGCCAGAAGTGTCACAAAAAAGATACTAAGATACTTTTTCATAATTTACCTCCATATGATTTCAAACTGCTCGCAGATTTGAAATCATCAACTTAGTTTGAAAATTTTTTCAAACATATCCTCGATTCTTCGAAAAATAGCCTCTCATTATTTAGTTGTTGTTAATATTTTAACATACTCTTGTCGAGTATTCAATATCCCTAGAAAAATTACTCATCGTAGCTGTCCAGGAAGTTGTGTCTCACACCCTTTTGCTTGTACTCAATGAGGGTGTCGATATTAACATTCTCGGACGATCTGAAAATATTGTTGGCAATAACCGGATCAATCTTTTCAAGATCTGCTATGAGTCTCTTGATCTCACCGCGCTTCGATCCCTGCTCGGTTCCTCCGCAGGATGCGCAGCTCTCGGTGAGTCTGCATGCGCAGTTGATAAAATACAGATTGTTGTGATCGCGCCATCTGATAATATCGCGCTCTCTGATAAGATAGAGCGGACGAATCAGCTCCATTCCCTCAAAATTGGTACTGTGAAGCTTGGGCATCATGCTCTGCATCTGTCCGCCGTAAAGCATTCCCATAAGTATAGTCTCGATGACATCATCATAGTGGTGACCAAGTGCAATCTTGTTGCAGCCCAGTTCCTTAGCCTTGGCATAGAGATGACCTCTTCTCATTCTCGCGCACATGTAGCACGGATTATTTGCAATCACATCCACGGTGTCAAAAATGTCAGACTTAAACACGGTAATCGGAATTCCAAGCAATCTTGCGTTGTCCACTATTCTCTGATAGTTCGCCTCATTATAGCCCGGATCCATCACCAGATACTCAAGCTCAAAGTTATGTTTTCCATGACGCAGAAGTTCCTGGAACAGCTTGGCCATGATCATAGAGTCCTTGCCGCCCGAGATACATACCGCGATTTTATCTCCGTCCTTAATCAGCTCGTACTCATTAATCGCCTTGGTAAATCTGCACCATACTTCTTTGCGAAAAGTTTTGATAAGGCTGCGCTCTATATCCTTGGTTCTCTGAGCGAGCATATCGGTATCCATAAGCTCCTTGAGTTTGATTCCCAGATAAGTATTGTATCCGCCCTCAAGACTGTACATTTCATAACCGTTATTGTGGTAATGCTCTGCCGCATCTATGCTTTTGCGTCCGGTGTAGCACATCAAATATATTGGCTTATCCTTGGGGAACTCCTCCTCGTGTGCCTCGAGCTCCTCAAGCGGAATATTGTATGCACCGGGGAAAGTATCTCTGTTGTATTCTTCTGTTGTCCTGACATCAAGCACCAGCTTGTCTCTGTCATCAGCAAATAATTCTTCAAATGTTCTCTCTGCGCCCATCGTACTCCTCGCAATTTACAGCCATCAACGCATTGGCATGTATAAGCAACCATGCATTGCATAATTGACTCACTTTTGTCTTTTGATATTTCAAGACACTAAATATATATTTTAACATATTTTATCAATTCGGTGCAGATAAAGATTGGTTGCAGCTATTTCTTAACACACGCATACATTATAGCAATTTACTTATGTTAAATAAGATAATTTTCTCAAAAAAAATACTGCACAGTGATTGTCCTCACTATGCAGTATTCACTAATCATTATAAATACATATGGACGCTTATAAACTTATACCATACCTGCCGCAATCTCGTATGCCAAAGGCTTGCCCCATACATATCCCTGTACAAAATCACACTTGTGACTCTTTAGTACAGCAAGCTGTTCCTCAGTCTCAACACCTTCTGAGATAACTTCGCAATCCATGATGTGACCCATGTAAATAACCGAATCGATAAAGTCCTGATTCTGCTGGCTGGTCTCAATATCATCAATAAGCGATTTATCAATCTTGAGAAGATCGATAGGAAGCTTAAGCAGCTGAACCAACGATGTATATCCGGTTCCGAAATCATCGAGAGCAATCTTTACTCCGATTTCCTTCAAAATCTTGATATTCTCTACTGTAATCTCGGGAGACTCAGAAAAAGAATACTCTGTGAGCTCAATCTCAAGATTATTGGCGGGGAAGCCTGTCTCACTTATGATTTGCTTTACGGTGTCCGCAAAACCCGCGATTGCCATGCCTTTTGCCGATACATTAATCGAAAGAATAATATCATCGGTCGCATTCTTGATAATGCTTCCGAACTCCCACATAGCACGCTTGAGTACATACTCATCAATTTTGTGAATAAGATCAGTCTTTTCCGCAACTCCGATGAACTCACCGGGATTTAGATTTTTACCATCGGGTGCATTCATACGGATGAGAGTCTCAAATCCTCTGAGTTTTTTCTCTTCAAGCTTGAACTGAGGCTGATAAACCAAGTAGAAATAGTTATTCTCGAGCGCATCCTTTATCTTGCGCTCTACCTCCTGGCGATGCGCAACACCGTTGGCCAGATTCTCATCATAGAAAGTAATCTGTCCGGCACCCTTGTGCTTAGCATCAACCATTGCGATATCCGCATGCTTCAGCAATGTAGCCGCATCTCG
>JAKSRV010000035.1 GCA_024403435.1 Lachnospiraceae bacterium | reverse complement strand
CATATTTCCCCTTCACAGAGCCTTCTGTAGAGGTTGATGTAAGCTGCTTCCAGTGCGGCGGACAGGGCTGTAAGCTTTGCAAGGGAACCGGTTGGATTGAGGTTCTTGGTGCAGGTGTGGTTAACAAGAAGGTTCTTGAGAACTGCGGAATTGACTCAGACAAGTATTCAGGTTTTGCCTTCGGACTCGGACTTGAGCGTATCGCAATGCTTAAGTACGGTATCAACAATATTAAGATGCTTTTTGAATCCGATCTTCGTGTACTTGATCAGATTGATGAATAATGTTTAAGGAGGAAACCTAAGATGTTAGTTCCACTTAGTTGGTTAAAGGATTATGTTGAAATAAATGTTACACCCGATGAGCTTGAGGAGAAGCTTTTCTCATGCGGATTCGAGGTTGAAGAGAAATATCAGGTTGGTAGAGATATAAGCGGAATAGTAGCAGGTCAGGTTGTTACCTGTGAGCCTATTCCCGAGACTCATCTTCATGTATGTACCGTTAATGTAGGAGGCCCCGAGCTTCTTCAGATTTGCTGCGGTGCAGACAATGTATGTGCAGGCGGCAAGTTCCCTGTAGCACTTCCCGGTGCACAGGTATATGCAACTGCCAAGGACCATGTCACCATCGAAGGTGTTATGACCATCAAGAAGGGTAAGCTTCGTGGCTATGAGTCAAACGGTATGCTTTGCTCAGGAACAGAGCTTGGACTTAATGAGAATCTCTATCCCGGTGCAGGCTACAACGGACTTCTTGTACTTCCCGAGGATACTGAGCCCGGTGCAGATATCAAGGAGCTTACAGGTCTTAACGATTGGATTTTTGATGTATCAATTACAGCCAACAGACCTGACTGCCAGAGTATTTTCGGTATTGCAAGAGAGGTTGCTGCCGTACTTGGTACCAAGCTTATACCTCCCGCTACCGATTTCCATCCTACTGAGGTTGTTAAGGAAGGCTTCAAAGTAACAGTAGAAGCACAGGACCTGTGCCCCCGTTACAGCGCACACTATGTATATGATGTCAAGCTTGGTGAGTCACCTGCATGGATGAGAAGAAGACTTGCTCTTGTGGGCAACAATTCAATTTCAAACATCGTAGATATCACCAACTATATTATGAGAGAGCTTGGTCAGCCCATGCATGCATTTGACTGCGATTTCCTCAAGGGAAATGCAATCAATGTAAGAAGAGCTACCGAAGGCGAAAAGATTGTTACTCTCGATGAGAAGGAATTCACACTTAACCCCAATAACCTTGTAATCTGTGACGGTGTAAAGCCCGTAGCACTTGCGGGTATTATGGGTGGTCTCAATTCAGAAATCAGAGAGACTACCACTGAGGTTATGTTTGAGTCAGCTAAGTTTGCCCGCGACAATATCCGTAAGAGCTCACGTGCTCTCGGACAGTCTTCGGATGCAAGCCAGAGATATTCAAAGGGTGTAGATGAGTATTCTACAGTTATGGCCCTTAGCAGAGCACTTCATCTTATCGAGGAGCTTGGTGTAGGTAAGGTTTCTTCTACTCATGAAGACATCAATACCGGTAAGTCACTTGAGCCCAGAGAGATGAAGGCAAGTATCAAGAAGGTGCTTGGTGTACTCGGTATCACCATTCCTGAGGCAGATATCAAGGACATCCTTACCAGACTTGATTTTGCTCCTGAAATCAACGGAGATGAGCTTACCATTCACATCCCTGCATACAGAGATGATATGGAAGATTATCCCGATATCGCAGAAGAACTTATCCGTATGTACGGATATGACCATATTGTTCCTACCTTCATGCCTACCGCAAAGGTTACCATCGGTGGCCTTAACCTCAAGCAGAAGACTTCTCTCAGAATCAAGAGAGCTCTTTGCAAGGCAGGTGCTTATGAAGGAATGCATTATTCATTCTTCTCACCTTCGGATCTCGATTTCCTGAGACTTCCTGTAGGTGCAGCAGAGAGACATGCTATTTCTATCCTCAATCCTATCAATGAGGAGCTTTCTCTTATGAGAACAACACTTGCTCCCCAGATGATTCATGCAATGGGAAGAAACCAGAAGCGTGGCAACCTTGAGGGAAGAATTTATGAGATCGGTAACAAGTTCATCGCTAAGGAGCTTCCTCTTACCGAGTATCCCGACGAGAGAGAGACTCTCTGTATCGGTGTATTTGGAAAGAATGAGAATTTCTTCACTCTCAAGGGACTTTGTGAGACTGTTGCAGATGTTCTCAATATTTCGTTCACTTATGAGAAGACTACCAGAACCTTCCTTCACCCTTATCAGGCAGCAGCTATTTTCTGCGAGGGTATCGAGGTTGGTTATCTCGGAAGAGTAACCTATGAAATCATGGACGACGAGGCTATGAGATATCCCGCATATGTATGTGAGATTGATCTTGCTGCTTTGGCTCAGTTCTATGGTAAGGAGTATACATTTAAGCCCCTTCCCAAGTTCGCTGTAGAGACTCGTGACCTTGCACTTATTATGAGTAAGGATTATACCTGTGGACAGGTTGAAGAGGTTATGTCAAAGTCTTGCAACTACATCACCGATATCAAGCTCTTCGACGTATACGAGGGCGAGCAGATTGGCGCAGACAAGAAGAGTATGGCATTTACCATCACCTTCACTCCCGGTGAGGAAGAGTTTACCTCTGAAGCAGTTGACGGTTATGTAAAGAAGATTCTCAAGAATCTGAAGAAGGAGCTGGATATCGAAATCCGCTCATAATTTGCTGTTTGTAAGATTAATTGCACAGGATGCATTTATTTAGGAGATTGCCAAAATGGACAGAAAGAATACCTGGAAGGACATGAGTGCAAAAGAACTCAAGAATCTTGAAAAGGTTTGCGCTGATTACAGAACGTTTATCAGTGAAGCCAAGACCGAAAGAGAGTGTGTGGACAGAATCGTCAATACAATCGAGGCGGCAGGCTACAAGGAGCTTGTAAAGGTCGTAGAGAGCGGAGAGAAGCTCAAGACCGGTGACAAGGTATATTCGGTATGGATGAATAAATCCGTATGCATGTTCCAAATTGGTAAACAGCCAATGAGTACCGGTATGAATATTCTCGGTGCTCATATAGACAGCCCCCGAATGGACGTAAAGCAGAATCCTCTCTACGAGAGAGACGGAATTGCTTATCTTGATACTCATTATTACGGTGGAATCAAGAAGTATCAGTGGGCTACAATTCCTCTTGCACTTCACGGTGTGATTGTGAAAAAAGACGGTACTACAGTTGAAATAAATATCGGTGAAAACGATGACGATCCGGTATTTTTCGTATCAGACCTGCTCATTCACCTGGCAGCCGACCAGCTCGAGAAAAAGGGTGCCAAGGTGATTGAAGGCGAGGCTCTTGATATTATCGTGGGTAATAAGCCCATAACAATTGAAAAGTCTGATGACAAAAAATCCAAGGACTCAAAAAAGTCGAAGGATGATAAGGCTTCCAAGGATGTAAAAGATGCGGTTAAGATGGGCGTTCTTGACATTCTCAAGTCTATGTATGATGTGGAAGAGGAGGATTTTCTCTCTGCAGAGCTTGAGGTTGTACCCGCAGGTAAGGCACGTGAGGCAGGCTTCGACAGAAGTATGATTCTCGGTTACGGTCAGGATGACAGAGTATGTGCATTCACTTCAATGCAGGCAATGCTCGATCTCCCTACCACCGACAGAACAGTATGCTGCATACTTGTCGACAAGGAAGAAATAGGCTCTGTAGGTGCTACCGGAATGCAGTCACACTTCTTTGAGAATGCAGTAGCAGAGCTTATGGATGTACTCGGAGAGTACAGTGAGCTTAACCTCCGCAGATGTATGTCAAGAAGCTGCATGCTTTCATCGGATGTTTCAGCAGGCTTTGATCCTTCTTATGAAGGAAGCTTTGACAGAAAGAATTCTGCTTTCCTCGGAAACGGTATTGTATTCAATAAATACACCGGAGCAAGAGGCAAGAGCGGTTCAAACGATGCCAATGCTGAATACATTGCGCATATCCGTGCTATTTTTGAGAAGGAAAAGGTTAACTTCCAGACTGCTGAACTTGGTAAGGTTGATGCAGGCGGAGGAGGAACCATCGCATATATTCTTGCACTTTTCGGAATGAATGTAATCGACAGCGGAGTGGCAGTTCTCAATATGCATGCTCCCTGGGAGGCTACCAGCAAGGCTGATATTTACGAGGCATATCGCGGATATGTAGCTTTCTGCAAGCACGCTAATATGTAGGATTTAGGTTTTTCGGTGCGCATTTTGAAAATGTGATGCGCAGAAAATCTAACGGTGATTACTAATGGAAATGAAGAAATCGGATTTCTATTTTGATCTTCCCGAGGAACTTATTGCACAGGATCCGCTTGAGGACAGATCTTCAAGTCGTCTGCTTGTTGTAAACAAGAAGACCGGTAAGACTCAGCATAGAATTTTTAAGGATATAGTTGAATATTTGAAGCCCGGTGATTGCCTGGTGCTCAATAATACCAAGGTTATTCCCGCGAGACTGTACGGAGAGAGAGAAGGTACCGGCGGACAGGTTGAGGTACTGTTACTTAAGCGTAAGGAAGCGGATACATGGGAGGCACTGGTACGTCCGGGTAAAAAGTGTAAACCCGGTCAGCGCCTGGTGTTCGGAGGAGGAAAGCTTCGTGCCGAGGTCCTTGAGACAGTTGAGGATGGCAATCGTATTGTGAAGTTTTTCTATGACGGTATTTGGGAGGAGGTTCTTGACAGCCTCGGAGAGATGCCGCTGCCTCCTTATATTACTCACAAGCTTCAGGATAAGAACAGATACCAGACGGTATATGCCAAGTTTGATGGTTCGGCAGCAGCACCTACGGCAGGACTTCATTTTACTCCCGAACTGTTGGCTGATATCGAGAAGAGAGGAATCAAGCTTGCATATGTCACTCTTCATGTAGGTCTCGGAACATTCAGACCTGTAAAAGAGGAGAATATTTTAGATCATCATATGCATACAGAGTTCTATCAGGTATCGCAGGAGGCTGCGGATATTATCAATGCTACCAAGGCTAACGGCGGCAGGGTAATATGTGTAGGAACCACAAGCTGTAGAACCGTAGAGAGTGCTGCGGATGCCGACGGACATATAGAAGCAGGCTGCGGAGATACCAGTATTTTTATTTATCCGGGCTACAGCTTCAAGATTTTGGACTGCTTGATTACCAACTTCCATCTTCCGGAATCTACGCTTGTGATGTTGGTTTCGGCTCTGGCGGGAAGAGAGAATACTCTTGCGGCATATAAAGAAGCGGTAAAAGAGAGATACAGATTTTTCTCATTCGGTGATGCATGTTTTTTCACCGATACGGATGAGTAAAGTTTCTTGTTAAGGATACTATGGTTTGATATAATTATATGATTGCACTAAATGTAGTCAGTGTTTAACGGATTGCGTAATATCAATCCGAGAAAGGAATGGGTATGGCTGATAACGAGAGAAGAAAAGCAAAGCGCATGCAGATGGAATCAAGGCTCATGATCAAGAGACTTGATGGCGGCGTTACCGAAGAAGTAAACATTGAAGTTGTCGATGTGTCCAAGAGCGGTGTTGGTTTTGTATGCAAGAGCCCTCTGCTTATCGGAGCCGTTTATGAGTCTTATCTTACAATTTGGACCAAGGAAGTTCTTCACGCTTTCCTTCAGATTGTAAGAATCGAGTTGAAAGAGGACCAATATTTCTATGGTGCAACCTTCGTGGGAATGCCTGAGATGGATGCAGCCAGAATAGAGGTTTATCAGACTATCAGCGAGAGCGATATTAAGTAATATTTACCGGGTGTTTTTGAGCTATGCGTGACGGATGTAATTATAACGTAAATGAATATGTTCGAGAAAAGCTGCAGCTTCTTGAAAACAGCGACAGAGACATGAAATCTATCTATCGTTTGATGACAAGAGAGCCTGAGAAGATTTTTTCAGAGAGCAATGACGGATATTTGATATCAAAAATTACATACGGAGAGTATAAGGAACGCACCGAACTCAGAGCAGGTACCTTAAAACAGATGCTTGGTGATGAGTATGTAGGTAAATTTGTAGGAATATACATGAACAACTGCCAGGAGTGGATAGAGACCTTCTGGGGTCTTTTGATGCTCGGAATTAAGCCGTTGCTCATGAATAATCGTATGAGCGCGGAGCTTCTTGAAGAGATAATCGTTCAGTATGATGTAAAAACTGTAATCACCGACGGAAGAAGCTTTGGCGTAAAAACAATCAATATTGAGGAAATCAATGCACGTTTCGGTTCTGATGAGAAGGTTTCAGCCGAGAGAGACGGTTGGGCAAATGAAATCGCATTGATGTCTTCAGGAACAACCAATCATGTAAAGCTGTGTATCTATGACGGTGAGACGTTATATTACCAGATTTGTGATAGCGCGAGACTTATTCAGGAGTGCAAGCAGATTAAGCAGCATTATGAGAATCATTTGAAGCTCCTTACATTCTTGCCGTTTTATCACATATTCGGTCTCATGGCTGTACTTATGTGGTTTAGTTTCTTTGGATGTACATTTGTATTCCTGAAGGATTTTTCTTCGGATACAATACTTAATACAGTAAGACGTCACAAGGTAACTCACATCTTTTCGATTCCTCTTTTGTGGAACACCGTATACGAGAACGTAATCAGAACCGCGAAAGAAAGAAATGAGTATGAGAAACTAAAAAAAGGTATCCGTGTGGCGAATAAGCTTTCGGGCGTGCCTGTTCTGGGTAAGGCATTCAGCAAAAAGGCTTTTGCCTCTGTAAGAGAGCAGCTGTTCGGAGACAGTATTCGATTCCTCATAAGCGGAGGAAGTGCGATATCGGAGGATGTACTTTCATTCTTTAACGCAATCGGATATCCCATTTCAAACGGCTACGGAATGACTGAGGTAGGTATAGCTTCGGTTGAACTTTCCGGCAAGAATGCGGTACGCAACAGTAAATCGGTCGGAAGTCCGTTTTCATCAGTCGAGTACAAGCTGTCAGATGACGGTGAGCTGCTGATTAAAGGTGAGACTATGGCGGATATCGTCATGGAAGGCGGCAAAGTAGTAGACAGAACCGAAAACGGTTGGTTTCATACCAATGACCTTGCATGTGAAAAGGATGGCAGATACTTCATTCTCGGACGTAAGGATGACGTTATCATCGGTGCCAACGGTGAGAACTTAAATCCCGATGTGTTGGAGGATAAAATCTGTATAGACGGTGCCGAAATGGTATGCATTGTCAACAAAAAGGCGGGACAGAACAAGCTTCCCGTGCTTCTTGTAAAGGTTCCGTACTATGCTTCGGTTGAGGTTATGAAGAAGGTCGAGAGTTATTCATACGAAAGATTGAAGGAACTTTCACTGGATTCGGTAATTGGTAAGGTTATTATCACCAGAAACGAATTACTTGCTCCGGATGATTTCAAGCTCAACAGAAGAAAGATTGCCGACAGGCTTGAGAGCGGAAGTATCGTGCAGGTTGATCCCGAGAAGGATGTGGTAAATGCATCCGAACTTACTGCAAAGGTTATTGAAATCTTTGCGCGCGTGCTTGGCAAGCAGATTGAAGAGATAAAAGCCGATTCAAATCTTATGTATGATTTGGGCGGAACAAGCCTTGATTACTTTACTATCGTTATGGAATTGCAGAAGGAGTTCAGCGTGAGCTTCGAGCAACAGAACGAGCAGTATTTTAAGACCGCTAATGAATTTGCGGAATATATAGAGAAATGTAGGTAACCGGATGTGAGTTACTTGTTTGTTTGGTTTACGAAGATAACCGGATGGCTTTCAGCCAAGATTTTCTTCAAGACCAAGGTGTATTATGAGGATAAAAAGGTACAGGGAAGACATATAAAGGGCCCTGCAATATTGATATCCAATCATACTTCAATAGTTGATTTCGGCGTTTTGTACTTTGTGTTCTTTTTCAGAGCACTCAGATTTCAGGTAGCCGAGGTATTGTATCAGAAGCCTGTACTTAAGCATTTTCTTAAGTGGGCGGGCTCGATATATGTAAACAGAAACAGCTTCGATTTTTCATTCGTGGATAAATCAAAAGATATATTGGATAAGGGTGGAGTGGTAGGTATTTTCCCCGAAGCCCGTATACCTCTCAAGGATGAAAAGACTCCGTTGCCTTTTAAGTCAAGCGCGGCTTATCTGGCGTATATGAGCGGTATCAAGGTAATACCCGTTGTTGTAAACGGACATTACAGTATGAAGCACAGAGCAAGAGTGCTTATAGGTACTCCGTTTTACGTAAGTGAAATGTGGGATGCCAACAAGACACGTAAGGACAATCTTTCCGAGATTTCCGAGAAGATGCGTAAGCGCATTGCCGGAATGATGAAGGAATTGAAAAGAAGAGAAGAAAGAGATAAGCTCAGACCTCCTTTTTATTACTTCCATTTTGACCTGTGCAAGATTCAGTCGGCATTGCCCGCACTTTTGTTTTTCAGGCCTAAAACCGTATATACTTCTCCTGCGGCTAAACGCAAGTATAAGGAGGGGGTATTGTTCTTTTCAAACCATACATGCTTTAGGGACCCGTTGTATGTCATGTTAGGCATATGGTACAGAAGAATACATTTTATTACCTCCCAGGAGATTATAGATAATCCTAAAATGCATTTTGTGTTTACCAAGGTATTCAGAGCGATACCTGTTGACAGAGAAAATACCAGCCTTGGATTTATGAAGAAGGTTACGGCATTTTTGGAGTCAAAATGTGCACTGTGCATTTTCCCCGAGGGGCATATCAAGACCAATGATGAGGTTGTGGACAGCTTCAAAAACGGTGCGGTGCTTATGGCAGTAAAGGGCAAGGTACCTATGGTTCCTTTGTATGTATTGCCTCGTAAGCATTGGTATCAGAGACAGGTAATGTTCCAGGGAGAGGAAATAGACGTTGTAAAAATGTACGGCAATACTCCTACAATGAGTCAGATTGAGGAGGCCGGAAGACTCTGCAGAGAGCGTGAGCTCGAGCTTGCAAAGCTTGCTGAGGAATATTACAACGGCAAATAATATTCAATGAATATGATGATTTCGGATGCGACAGATATTCGGAATCATAAGGAGTCAGATATGGACAGAAGTCAGATTTTAAGCGAACTTAAGGAGATGCTCAGAACCATCGACGGACATGATGATAAGGTTATCGATGCAGCTACAGAGGAAAGCTCTCTTAAGAACGATTTGGGACTCAATTCAATAGCAATGCTTTATGTAATCATTGTTATCGAAGAGAAATATGATATAAGCTTTGAAAATTGTCATATGGACGATTTTAAGACTATGAAGCAGGTAATTGATTTTATCGAGCAGGAAAGTTAATTGTATGAAGTGGAGTGTCCGTGAAGGAAAATTGGGAGATATGGTGAGAGTGCACTGCAATGATCAGCTGGATCATTACGGTGTATACGTCAGCGATACCGAGGTGATTCAGTTTGGCAAGAATCCTTCCCTAAGAACCGGTGCTACAGAGGCTCATGTTTTGGTACTTTCAACAGATATCAATGAATTCAGAAACGGAACATTTCCGGAGTTTGCGGATATGAGCTTTTCGGAAAAGCTGAAAAGAATCAATCCGAACAAGACAGTGGAAATCGCCAGATCGAGAATCGGCGAGAGTGGATATAACATTATCCACAACAATTGTGAGCATTTTGCTTACGAGTGTGTGTTTGGCAAGAAATACTCTTCTCAGGAAGAGAAGGTAAGAGAACTTGTCAAGCTCACAGCCACAGGAAAAATGGTTAAAGGGGATGAGTCTTAATGGCCCAGACATTATCTAATAAAATATTTGATAAAGTGTTTGCACCCGGTTTAGACCCAGCTTTGGATGAAGTTGATTTGACTATCACTCATTACGCACCCTATGCAGATAAGATTAACGAGAGCATTGCCTATCTCAGAACTCTTGATTGGAAGAAACTGTCAATGAAGAGCTTTGACGGAGCGGAGCTTGTTGCTCGTATGCATGATGTAGGAAGCGATAAGACTATAGTGATTTGTCACGGATATAAGTCACATTATTTTGGTAACACATCATGCGCGGGTAAATACTTCGCAGAGAACGGATACAATATCATTCAGATAGTATCCAGAGGTCACGGTGAGAGCGGCGGAGATTTTATTACCTTCGGAGAATATGAAGCCAAGGATTTGGTATTATGGCTTCAGAAATTTGAGAAGGAACTTGGATTGAAGCAGATGATTGTGTACGGTATTTCTCTTGGTAGCAATACTGTAATGCGAGCATCGGAATTTATCAAAAGCACAGCTGTTAAAGCACTTATACTTGATTGCGGATTTACCAATACAAGACAGACTTTATTGGACCAGTTGAAAAACAAGGCTAAGCCCGGTCTGAAGGGTCTGATGGTAATGGTTGGAAAGCCCTATATAAAAAGGCTGCGCAGCATAGGAATTAAGCGTGGTGGCTTTGATATATACGAGGGAAACACCGTAGAGTCAATCAAAAAGTCGAAATTGCCTTCATTTTTCATACATGGCAAGAAGGATAAGACAGTACCTATTGCCAATACTATGAGTAATTACGAGGCTTGTCCGAACAAGAAGGAAATGTATATAGCTGAGGAGGCGGCGCATGGAGCTGCATTCGCGGCAGGCGGACACGAGTTGGAGGAGAAGCTTATGGCATTCTTGAAGGAATGCGGAATGTAAGCTTTGAACGTGCATTATTTAGAGTGATGCGAGAATTTTATATTTGAGATTCATTCCGCAGAGCGGATTTGAATATAGACATGATGTGACGGTTAACAGTCACACATATACTAACAACAAGGAGTATATAAAGATGGGAAATTTTGTAGTAATTACAGACAGCAGTAGTGATCTTACACAGGAAGTCAGAGAGCGTTTTGATATCGAGTATGTACCCGGTCATATCACTCTCCCCGATGGAAGAGTAGTAGATCAGGTTCTTGAGTGGAATGAGAATTATGAGCGTAAGGATTTCTATGCAAGAATCAGAAAGGGAGAGGTATATTCTACATCACCCGCAAGCCCTACCGAGACTGCTGAAGTATTTAAGAAGTTTATAAAGGAAGGCAAGGATATCGTATGCCTTTCAATTTCAACCGCACTCAGCGGAACCTACAATTTCACCCTTGAGGCTAAAGAAATTGCACTTAAGGAATTCCCCGATGCCAAGATTTATTGCATCGATACTCTCAGATATTCATCTCTTCAGGGACTTATGTGTGTATATGCAGCAAAGCTTCGTGATGAAGGAAAGACTGCTGAGGAAGCATACAACTGGCTCGAGGAGAACAAGAATCGTTTCCACTCAATGGGTTGGGTTGACGATCTTAAGTTTCTTGCAGTAAAGGGACGTATGTCAAATGCAAAGGCATTCATGGGCACTCTTATCGGAATCAAGCCCCTCGGTGAGAACAGCAACACCGGTCTTACTACCATTATCGGTAAGGCAAAGGGTGCAAAGGCAGGTTATGAAGCATGCCTTAAGTATATCGAGCAGACAATTGAGAATCCTCAGGATCAGATTGTATTCGTAGCAACCACAGACCGTGAAGAGGATACTCTCAAGTACAAGCAGATGATCGAAGAGAGAATTAAGCCTAAGGAAGTTATCCTTACTTATATCTTCCCTTCATGCGGTGTTAACATCGGACCCGGACTTATGTGCGCTTACTATGTAGGAAAGCCTATTTCAGACGATATGAAGGCAGAGACCGATCTTATGACCTCTATTCTTGAAGCTAAATAAATGAGAGGAATAAGAATTGATGGATAACAAGTCAAATCTGCTAATTGACGGATATACAATGGCTGCGTGCGTAAAAGCGGGCGCAGCACGACTTGAAAAAAATGAAAAGCTGATTAACCAGCTCAATGTATTCCCGGTTCCCGACGGAGATACCGGTACAAATATGCTCAATACATTGCGCGGAGGTATTCAGTCAGCCAAGAATACAGAAAATCTTGGTGAATATATGGCGTCTCTTTCAAAGGGAATGCTCTTTGGAGCCAGAGGTAATTCAGGTGTGATTTTCTCAATGATTTTCTCGGGTATCGCAGAGGGCCTTGAGGGAATTGAAAAAGCAACAGCTACTCAGCTTCGTAACGCACTTGAAAACGGTGCAAAGGTAGCTTACAGCTCTGTATCAAAGCCTACCGAGGGAACCATCCTGACTGTAGCAAGAGAAGGCGCAGAGAAGATTGACGGAGCTAACCTTGCGGATACTATAATCTGGGATTTTTTCAAGGAGTACATCGGAAATATTCGTGATACTCTTGATAAGACTCCGGATTTGTTACCGATCCTTAAGAGTGCAGGAGTGGTAGACAGCGGTGGATTCGGTTTCGTAAAATTCTTCGAGGGATTTACCGAGGCTGCAGTTAATGCTGTTACCCAGGATTCTTCTGAGGATGAGTACAATGCGCTGCTTCTTACCGGCGACATTTCTTCCAAGTGGCTTGAGGATTCTGAGGAGGATGCTTTCGGATTCTGTACCGAATGTATTATTCTTCTTGATGATGCTACCAAGAATGTACGTGATGAGGCCGATGCATATCTGAACTCAATGGGACAGTCTGTAGTATGTGTTCAGAAGGATGAGATTCTTAAGATGCACGTACATACTCTTGAACCCATAAAGGTACTTCAGCATATGCAGGAGACCTACGGAACCTTCTATAATGTTAAGATTGAGAACATGGATACCATGTTCCTTGACCGTCTTAATGCAAGTAAAAATACCGAGAACAGCAGAAAAACTGATGCACAGGATGAAGAAGATGGCATTACAGCTGAGATTAATATCAAGGCAATGCATGAGAATCTTGTTCATGAGTCACATGCGGGTATTACATTTGTATCTGTTGCAAACGGTGAAGGTCTTGCTGAGATTTTCCATGAGAACGGTTGTGAGTTCGTAATCAACGGCGGTCAGACAATGAACACTTCGGTAGAAGAGTTTGTTGAGACTTTTGAAAAATGCGATACTACAGATATTGTTGTCATGCCCAATAACTCAAATATTGAGGCTGCGGCAAGACAGGCGGCTAATCTATATACGCAGGCAAGAGTTCATATAGTTCCTACCCATTCGATTGCGGAAGGATACTTTGCAATGTCTATGGTTACATCTTATGACGACGGAGCAGAGGCTCTTGTGGATGTGATGACAGCAGGTATGGCTAATGTTGATACCGTATGGATTTCAAAAGCAATCAGAGATGCAGTGGTAGACAACACAGAGTGTCATATGGGAGATTTCCTGGCACTTCTCGGTAAAGATATCATTGCTACCAATACCGACAGATTTGAGGCAGCCAAGAAGGCTCTTGAGAATGTACCCGATATAGAGGATAAGTACATTGCGGTTATCTTCAAGGGTAAGGATGCTTCCATGGAGGAAGCAGAGCAGCTCAAGGAGTTTATCGAGGATACCTACGGTATTGATTCCGGCATTTTTGACGGCGGCCAGGATGTATATGACTACATCGTCGGTATTTGCGGCTAACGGAGGATTTTGTTTTGCAGTGGTGGATATGGGTGATTATCGGTATTGCGGCACTGATAGTACTCGGAATGGTTCCGATGCTTATCATTACTGTACCGATTGCCAACAAAGTATTTAAGGACCAGTTCATGCGCCCGGACGTTCCGAGCGTAGGCTGGACAAGATATAAGTGTTCTTTCCCCGACAATGAGGAAAACATGGACATGCACAATCAGGGCATGGCATGGGGAGAGCGCGAAAAAGAGTTTATGTCTGAGGTTACAATCAATAACAAAGGGTTCAAGCTTGCAGGTCAGTATTTTGACTTTGGATTTGACAGAACTGCTTTATTTTTAGCAGGAAGAGCAGAGCCTTGTACTTATTCATATTATTTTGCAATGCCTTACAAGGAATATGGATATAATGTATTGGTTGTTGATAACCGCGGTAACGGACTCAGCGACGGAACATTTCAGGCTGCCGGACTCCTTGAGAGTGACGATGCAAAGGAATGGATTAAGTTCCTTCAGAAAGAGAAGGGCATTAACAATGTGGTAATTCACGGTATATGCCTCGGCTCAGCAACAGGTCTTGAAGCAATTACCATGCCTGATTGTCCCAATATAGTAAAGGGATTTATAGGCGACGGTATGTATACTACCTTCTATGAGACTTTCAGAACTCATACTAAGGAAAGAGGCAAGCCGACCTTCCCGTTCTGCCAGTTGGTGGCAATCAAATTCAAAAAGCTCACCGGACGCAGTATAATTTCGAACGGACCGATTAAGGATTTGCCGAAGTACAAGGGACCGCTTCTTATGCTTCACGGTAAGCAGGATGTATTTTCACTTCCTCCGAAGGCTGAAAAGCTTTTTGCAATCAGTGCATCGGAACATAAAAAACTGGTGTGGTTCGATGAGGGTATGCATTCTCATTTGAAGATTGTTGCACCTGAAAAATATGATAGAGTCGTAGGAGAGTTCCTTAAGGAACTTGATTAAAAAATAGCCGGTCATCATTGTATGATATTTAACCTGTCTGATTGACAGGGGGATATCAGAGTGATGGCCGGTTCTTTATTTATTATTTGATTTACAATTTTTTTGCACCGCGGTCCCCGTGAAGTATCTTGTTTTCGTCAGAAGGATTGAGGTTGACCAGCTTTCCGGATGCGTCATAGGTAGTCAGCATTGTGGTATTGTGAGCGGGAAGTCTCTTGCCGTCATCGGAGATAAGTGCGCGGAATTCATCTCTGTTACCCTCCGAAAGCGCTTGGCGAATTTTGCTGTCACGCTCGGCTTCGAGAGCATCAATAGATGAGAGTGAAGCAGTAGATGCAGTTTCATTGTCAATTCCTTGTTCTGACAGGTTATCTGCATGCAAGCTTTCCACACCGTCGGATGCAGTATCTTTTAGTATGTTTTCAGTGCTGTCTTCTACGGAATCTTTATGATTTTTTTCAGTGCTGTCCGTAACGGTATCTTTACGGATGCTTTCCATACCGTCTGCAAGTGGCTTACTTTCCCAGAGATTACCGAATACTTTTCGAATGTTGTGCCAGAGGCTGCTGAAGAATGAACTTACGTTGCCCCAGAGCTCTCTAAATGCTTTCTGAAAAGCGGCATCGTTTCTCTCTATTTCTTCGCGCTCCTTGATAGCTTTATCAAGACTGCTTTCAAAAGTGTCCTTGCTGCGTTTGCTTGTGCCGGATGAGCTTCCTGTATGAGAGGAGGTGCCGGTTTCGGACTGCTTTTGTTCTGATGGCTCATAGAGTACGCCATCATAGGTCTTGCCGTTGTCGCCGAGGGCAGAGTTCAGAGAAAAAGGCTCATCATTGTCTACTTTGACTGTTTTGCCGGCAGAGGGCTGATATTCGGTTGGATAATTGTTGTTAATAGGATTAACCATATATATCCTCACTGAACAAGCGCTTAATAATTGGTTACATGCATGGATGTTTTTTAGTCCAACTGTGCATTTATTCGAATAAATACATGTATAAACAATTGTATATTACATTTATTATATCGAACTTTGAACGTAAAAATAAAGTGAAACATTGAATGTATCCATATTTATGGTCTGTTTTGCATGATATTTGTTGCTTATTACTTGTTGACAAACATGTTTGATTGTATACAATAATACATGTAATACATTTTGAGGTGTATTCGAACAATATTTAGCATATACTATAGGACAAAAATATGAGCGCTAATGACTTAAAGCAGGAAGTTACGGATAAGTATTCACTGCGTGGAAGAGTGTTTAACAGACTTCGTGAAGACATATTAAGCGGCAAATATGAGGAAAATGAGGAACTCAGAGAGGTAGCAATCGGAGAAGAATTGGGCGTGAGCCGTACTCCCGTGCGCGAGGCTTTCAGACAGCTTGAGCTGGAGGGACTTATCAGAATTATTCCCAATAAGGGAGCATATGTTACCGGTATATCTGAAAAAGATGTTAAGGACATATATATGATCAGATCCAGACTCGAGGGTCTGGCTGCAAGGTGGGCTACAGAGCATATTACTCTGGAGCAGCTGGAGGAAATGGAAGAGAATGTATATCTTGCTAAATTCCATTCCGAGAAGGGACATCTTGAGCAGTTGGCTGAGCTTGACAATCGTTTCCATGAGGTTATGTACGAGGCCAGCGGTAGTAAGATGCTGGAGCATCAGCTCAGAGATTTTCACCAGTATGTACTCAGAGTACGTAAGAAGACTTTGGCAAGTGCCAACAGAGGTCCTCAGTCAAATCTTGAGCATGAGCAGATAATGATGGCAATAAAGGAGAAGAATGCAGACCTTGCGGAGCAGCTTGCACATCAGCACATGATTAACGCATATGAAAATATGGTTAAGAACGGTCTTCATGAGGCTTATTCAGAGAGTGAAAAGCGGATTGGGGAATAACAGGTTTCGAGATTTTGTTTTGCACATTAAGGCGCAAGCCTAAAATATAGATACATTAGGAGAAAAATTATGGCTAAAATTCAGATGACAACACCCCTTGTTGAGATGGACGGCGACGAGATGACCAGAATCCTCTGGAAGATGATTAAGGACGAGCTTCTTCTTCCTTACATCGATCTTAAGACAGAGTATTACGATCTTGGACTTGAGTACAGAAATGAGACCAACGATCAGGTTACAGTTGATTCAGCAAATGCAACTCTTAAGTATGGTGTAGCTGTTAAGTGTGCAACCATCACACCTAATGCTGCACGTATGACCGAGTACAATCTTAAGGAGATGTGGAAGAGCCCTAACGGAACTATCCGTTCAATCCTTGACGGTACTGTATTCCGTGCTCCCATCCTTGTAAAGGGTATTGTTCCTTACGTTTCAAATTGGACAAAGCCTATTACTCTTGCGCGTCATGCATATGGTGACGTATATAAGAATACTGAGATTAAGGTTCCCGGAGCAGGTAAGGCAGAGCTTGTATTTACCGCTGAAGATGGAACAGTTATTCGTGAGACTATTCACGATTTCAAGGCACCCGGAATCATCCAGGGTATTCACAACACCGATAAGTCTATCAGCAGCTTTGCAAGATGCTGCTTCAATTATGCTATCGATACCAAGCAGGATCTTTGGTTTGCTACCAAGGATACCATCTCTAAGAAGTATGATCACAACTTCAAGGATATCTTCCAGGAGATCTTCGATACTGAGTACAAGGCAAAGTTTGATGAGCTCGGAATCGAGTACTTCTATACTCTTATCGATGATGCTGTAGCACGTGTAATTCGTTCAGAGGGTGGATTTATCTGGGCTTGTAAGAACTATGACGGAGATGTTATGTCAGACATGGTTGCTACCGCTTACGGTGATCTTTCAATGATGACTTCTGTACTTGTAAGCCCTCAGGGTGTATACGAGTATGAGGCTGCGCACGGAACTGTACAGCGTCACTACTACAAGCACCTTAAGGGAGAGGAGACCTCTACCAACTCAATCGCTACTATCTTTGCATGGACCGGCGCTCTCAGAAAGCGTGGTGAGCTTGATAATATTCCTGAGCTTTCTGCATTCGCTGACAAGCTTGAGAGAGCATGTATCAAGACCATCGAGGATGGCAAGATGACCAAGTCTCTTTCACTTATTTCTACATGCGAGAATCCTGTTATTCTCAACAGCCTTGATTTCATTAAGGCAATCAGAGAGACTCTTGACAGCCTTGAGGCATAATATGTATTTCATATAAAATAAATTCCCCCGATGGAATCTTTTGTGATATCCGTCGGGGGATTGTTTTATTCTGTAAGTTCTTATTCTGCAAGTTCTTCCCATTCTTCGTATAATTTTTCGAGAGAAGATTCCAGTTCGTTTCGTTTTTTTGTAAGTTCCTGTAAAAGGGCTACATTATTGCCGTTTGATGAATCCGAAAGCTGAGCATCGACATCAGCCATTTCTGCTTCAAGCTTGGCGATATTGTCCTCACACTTTTTCAGGGCATTTTCTTTTTTGCGCTGCTGAGCCTGCAGTTCCTTCTGTGCTTTCCAGTCTGCGGCAGAAGATGAAACGCTTGCGGTTCCGGAATTTGAGATACCGGAGGTATTGGAAACTGAACCATTGGTACTTGAACTGTTTGAATTTGAACCGTTTGTACCTGAGTTGTTCGTAGCTGCAGAGCCGGAAGAATCAGTATCCGTAGATGTGCTGTCTAAACCAATTATTCCGTTCTTTCTTGCGGCGGCGAGTACGGTATCACGCTTTTCTAAGTAATATTCGTAATTGCCTATGTACTGCACGAAGTTGCCTTCCGTGAGTTCCATAATTCTTGAAGCGGTTTTGTTGATGAAGTAACGGTCGTGAGAAACATAGAGCACAGTGCCTTCATAGCTGTTGATGGCTGTTTCAAGGATTTCCTTGGACTGAATATCAAGGTGGTTGGTAGGCTCATCGAGGATGAGAAAATTGCAGTCACTCAACATGAGCTTGGCAAGGGATACTCGTCCGCGTTCACCACCGCTTAAGTCTTTGATAAGCTTGAATACATCATCGCCGGTAAACAAAAATGCGGCAAGCGTATTTCTGATTTCGGTGATGGTAAGATACGGATAATCATCGGCTATCTCATCATAGAGAGTTTTCTCGGGATGAAGCACGTGATGCTCCTGATCGTAATAACCAATTTCAACCTTTGAACCTAAGGTAAACGAGCCTTTATCGGCAGTCTCGAGTTCATTAAGGATTTTAAGAAGGGTAGTTTTGCCGGTTCCGTTGTTTCCAAGTATGGCTACATGTTCACCGCGCTTGATTTCAAAATTAGCATTTTCAAAAAGCTTAAGTGAACCGTAGCTTTTCGCAAGATTTTCTACCTTGAGTACATCCTCACCACTCTGACAGTGGGGTGTGAGAACCAGTTTCATATCTGAGTTGACTTCAGCGGGCTTTTCCAAGCGCTCCACTTTATTCAGCATCTTTTCGCGGCTCTCAGCGCGCTTGATTGATTTCTCACGATTGAATGATTTGAGTTTTTCAATAACGGCTTCCTGATGTTTGATGTCACGCTGCTGATTGAGATATGCACGAAGCTCTGTGATACGCAGCTGTTCTTTTTTTACGGAATAGTCTGAATAGTTACCGGAAAATACTGTGCAGTGTCCGCGTTCAAGCTCGATCACCTTGGTGGCTATTTTATCTAAGAAGTAGCGGTCGTGCGATACGATAAGAACAGCTCCCTTATAGTTTTTGAGGTATCCTTCGAGCCAGTTGATGGAATTAAGGTCCAAATGGTTGGTAGGCTCATCGAGGATAATCAAATCGGGTGAAGCCAAGAGTATCTTACCCAAAGCTACACGAGTTTTTTGACCACCTGAAAGGGTGCTTATTTTTTTGTCGAATTCATTGTCTGCAAAGCCGAGACCGTTCAATACACCCTTGAGCTCACTCATATATGTCTCACCGCCGAGCAGTGAAAAATTATGCTGAAGAGTGTGGTATCGCTCAATAAGTGTATTGAGTTCATCGCCGGTTACCTGAGACATCCGGTCTTCATAATCGCGTAGTCTTTGCTCCATATTTATGACATCGCGTTTCACCTCGAGGAGTTCGTCATAAATGGTATTCTCGGTATTGACCGATGCATTCTGCGCCAGATAGCCGAAGGTTTTGTCCTTTTCAAAAGCTACTACACCTGAGTCGGGCTCGAGCTCACCGACAATGGCGCGCAGAAGAGTGGTTTTGCCGGCACCGTTTATACCTACGATGGCGGCCTTTTCATTATTCTCAATGTGAAAACTTACCGAGTTGAGAACGACACCTGTAACGAATTCCACAGATATGTTTTGACATGATAAAAGCATAAAAATCACCTGTTAAAATCATTAAAAATATCAACCTTATTACTATAACATAAATTTGATAATTTCTTGACAAAGTATCAATATTTTTCATAAAATAAATTGGTAAAAAAATAACAATATTGTAGCAAAAATAACAATGTTTGTTGGAAATGCGGTGACAGTGATGCAGGAAAAAGAAATATCACAGGCTGTAATAGGAAGATTGCCAAGATATTTGAGATATCTCGGTGACCTTAAAGAGAAAAATATTGAGAGAATTTCATCCCAGGAGCTGAGTAGTCTTATGAATGTAACGGCTTCACAGATTCGTCAGGATTTTAATAATTTCGGCGGTTTCGGTCAGCAGGGATATGGTTATAATGTTGAGTATTTGTACGATGAAATCAGTAAGATTTTAGGACTTGACCACAATCATAATTTCGTAATTATAGGTGCAGGTAATCTTGGTAAAGCATTGGGTAATTATCTGAATTTCGAACGTCGTGGATTTATCTTCAAGGGAATGTTTGATATGAATCCTGCTCTTATCGGTCAGATGGTGAGAGATGTGCAGATTAAACCTATGGAAGAGCTTGAAGTTTTTCTCAGAGAGAATACAATAGATATAGCGGTATTGACCATTCCGAAGACAGGAGCGGTCGGTCTGGTAGATACATTGGTTGATAACGGTATCAAGGCTATATGGAATTTTGCTCATGTGGACCTGGATGTTCCCGAGGGAGTACAGGTTGAAAATGTTCATCTTTCCGACAGTCTGATGAAGCTTTCATATAATATCAGTCGTTATAATGACAGTAAGGAACAGTAAGAGGTAGCTTATGGCAAATGCATCCGGAAAGTCAAAAGAATCGATTTTTGATAAGGCACTCACGGGAAGGGATATTCCTGTGCTTACGCTTGACAATAAATGGTATCGACTCCTGGATGAGGTTGGACGTGAGAATGTCAAACCGCTTGAAAATAAGCTCAATGAGTTGCTGAAGGCCCAGGGCCGTGTAAATACTCAGATTAAGGAAATAAAAAAGCTTAAAAAGAAACTCATGGGAGATATCGTAAACTTTGCCGATGAGAATTCCGAGATGGACAGAGCTGAAGCGGAGAAAAAGATTGCGGAGAACAAAAAGCTTCTCGAGGATTGCAATCAAAAGCTTGACGAATATCAGGAGCAGCTGACGGATTTCCCCTATCAGATTGATGAAATCAATAAGCAGCTTATGTTGCTTACCATGGAACACTGCTACGAGACAATGCAGGATAATACCGATGAGATTGAGCAGCTTGAGGAATGGGTTACACAGGTTAGAATCGAGCTGAAAAAGAACCTGATCCGTAAGCAGGAAAAGGAAGCCAAGAATCACGAGATTTATTCGTATATGCATGATATTTTCGGACCGGAAGTCGTAGATATGTTTGACTTGAGATACAACCCTGAAGAACAGCATCCGATGACCAAGAGTGAATTGGAACAGAAGAATCAGGAGACGCAGGAAAAGCAGGGTAACACGGAGGCTTAACGGCTATGACATGTGTTGATGATAACATAATATTTATAAGCAGAAAGGCACCTTCAGAATTGCTTCCGCCTCGTGACAGCGAGGGTCACAAGGGAACATTCGGAAAGGTGCTTTTGATTGTAGGCAGCCTAAATATGGCAGGTGCAGCTATATTGGCGGCGAGAGCAGCGTATCGTTCCGGCGCGGGGATGGTAAAAGTTATATCACCCGAATGTAACAGAACCATTATACAGGTGGCAGTACCCGAGGCTCTCTACATGCCGGCTGAAAGTTCTTCAGAAGAATGGCAGAAGGCATTTGAATGGTGCGATGTTGTAGGAATCGGCTCGGGACTCGGAACAGATGATAATGCAAAGACTGCTCTGAAACGTGCACTCACTATGACAGATAAGCCTATGGTGGTTGATGCGGATGCGTTGAATATTTTTAAGAGCGTTACAGACGGTATTGATTATAGTTTATTGTCAGGAAGAAAAATGGTTTTTACTCCACATGCCGGAGAGCTTGCTCGCTTGGTAAAAGCTGTTGGTAGTGAGATCGGTGAGTGCGGAGAGATCGGTGAGTGCGGAGAGATCGGTGAGTGCGGAGAGTTCGGTGAGAGCAGTGAGCTCGGTGAGCAGTCAGAAAGCGTGAAGATGAATAGCTCGCAGCTTAACAATGCGCAGA
>JAKSRV010000034.1 GCA_024403435.1 Lachnospiraceae bacterium | reverse complement strand
GTCACATGTTCTTTTGCCACATATCCTCTTGCTTCCCTGACGATTCCTTCGGGATAGCCCAGGAAAGAAAGCAGCTCAATCGCATTGGACTCTGCACAGTTGCCTTCGTGTATCACATAGTCGAATACAATGTCGTTGTCCTTCATGCAGCTGGTAAAATAATACTTCTTGTAGAGCTCGTTCTCCGTCAGCTCATTGTCATGGGTAGCCACCATAGCCGCACATTTTCTGGCACCTATGAAATTCATAATCGCCTTAGAAGCCGCTACTCTCTCTGTAGTGTTCGTGCCCTTCAAAATCTCATCAATAACTATCAGCACCGACTCTTCTCTGTCTATCAGGTCCAGCATTCTCTTGAGATATTTTGCCTCGCGGAAATAATAGCTCTCACCCGATAAAATATCATCGCGCAATGCCATGCAGGTCGTAATCTGCATCGGCTGCAGTGTAAATTCATCCGCTATGCATGTGTTTATGGTCTGTGCCAAAATACAGTTGATTGCCACAGATTTCATAAAGGTTGATTTACCTGACGCATTGGCACCTGTGATGACCACCTTATCTTCCATATCGAAATCATTGCCGACAGGATTCTTGAGCAACGGATGACGGATATTCTTACCCACAATCTTATGCATCCCACCACTCTTCTGAATATCATCGCTTTTCTGAATATCACCACTCTTCTGAATATCACCACTCTTCTGCGACACCGCAAATTCCGGGCAACACCAATCCTCTATACTCTGTCTGTATGAGAGGATTGAAATCTCCGAATCAATCTCACCGACATAATCGATAAGCAAGAATACATCGTCCAGCTTCTTCTCAATACCCTTCATTATGTAGTTGAATGCAGACACATCTATCAGGAAAATACCCCAGACATAATCAAACATCATTGCAATCGCGTCGCCCGAAAGAGAATTCTGCCTCTTGTTGTTCAGTCCGACGATTGCTTTGGACATAACCGCCAAATTACCGAGAGATTCCTTCACTGCATCCGGCACAAAAATCCTCTGATTCTTAAAGTGATTCTCCATCCATCCGGAGAACTCGTAGATGCGCTTGAAATCTCCGAGCGAGCCGAGATACATATCGTATTTTTGTTTCATAACGATGTAAACTACGAGGTTTACCAGCGCAGATGCCACCAGTCCGAATATCACGATCGGATTATGGAAAATAATGACAAGGACTATCATCGCCACAAGAATAAACTGCAAGATGTGATACACGAAATTCCTTCCGATTTTCCACACATCGGTATTGAGCATAAAATCCGTCAGCCGATATCCGTCGGGAGCCTTGCCGAGACCGCACAGTCTGAGTTCCATCTCTTCTCGCTCCTTGGGGTGCACCGCCAGATACTCCAGACGCTGCTCTGTCAGGTCGCGCGCCACCTCATTGCGCCCCTTATCAAGCACGCGCAGCTTATGATAAAGCGTCTGCTCACCAACAAAGCTGTTGGTATGATTAATGCGCAGGAACACTCTGTCCATCTCAAGATCATCCCATGTGATATCATCAATTTCCCAGCTGCCGTCATCGGCAGCATTCATACCATCATGGAGTATCCTGACGTCATTGAGTCTGTTCTGCGCATTGTAATAGTAGATTCCGGTCCGTGGGTCCTGACCGAAACTACGTGCAATTATTTTTTTAAGCCTACTGTTTCCAAACATAATCCGTAACCGCCTCCCCCCGGAATAAATTGTGCATTTCCGATTACTGATTATTACATATTAATTTCTGATTACTGATTTTTAAATACCTAAATCATTAAATATTGATAACATATTTCTAAATTATTACTTGTCAGATTTGTTATCATCTTTATCAATAACCTGTCCAAGACTATCTCTCTTAAGCGAAAGCAGGTTCTTGAAAATGTCCGTAACCAGCTTGGTTCCTTCCTTGGTCTCGAGCTGCTGTGCGCTCATCTCGCCCTTGGCAATCAGAGACAATACCTGAATGTACGCCTCACCCATTGCTGCGGTGAGGGATGCTGCGATAGCACCTGAAATAACCGCACCTACTGCGGTACCGTAGCCCGGAATGCACTTTGCCAGATTAGCCAACGCTCTGCCGCCGAAGGTTGCACCCGATACTCCCAAAGTAGCGTATACCACTGCTGTGACAGTTGATTTTTCTATAGGAAGTCCGAAAAGCGATGTGATAGATGCTATCATGCCCACCTGCTCGGGGATAAGAGCTGCCGCATCGGCAAAAGGAATCGGAATGGCACCGGTAGCTGCCGCGCTTGCTGCAGAAGCGGCTACTATAGCCTGTGCCTTGTTGACCTTCATGCTCAAAGCTGCCTTCTGAACGGCTACCAAAGTCTTCTTTACAGCCTCGGGAATAACAGCCTCTGTAGTCTCGAGCAGGCTCTCAAGGCCATAGGTCTTGGCAGTGTAATCCTCGTCAATTTCGTAGCTTGAAGCAAGCACGGGGATTACCTTAACGATAGGCAGGTTTTCTGCCTCTATGATACCTTTGAGTTCTCTGGCATCGGGCTTGGAATAAGCCTGAGTCAGCACCACGATGATAGGCGGACAATTATCGCCGTTATCCGCTACCAATTTTCTGACAAACTCAAGCTCGGTCTCCTCCACACGATGCGAAGGTGTGCTCACACAGTACCAGATACAATGAATTGCATTCTCCACCTTGTAGGTTCTGATGCCGTCGTTGATTACCTTCTGAATCTGCTTGGACAAATCATCCACAGAATTGTCACCGCTCAATTCGATACCGGGAGTATCGTAGATGGTCAAGGGGAATCCTGCCTTGCTAAATGCTCTGATTTCCTGGGTGACAGGCTTACCAATTCCGGTATCTGCAAGTTCCTCACTGAACACATTGTTGATGAGTGTACTCTTACCTGTTCCGGTCTTGCCGGTAATCAAAATATTCAAATGAGTGAGGTTCTCACGGGCCGCCCCGATTGAATCCATCATCTTGTCTATAATCTCGCGAAAATCTACTTCACTCATGTTTTTCCCCTCTCTTGTTGTGCTTCTTGTCATCACGCTTCAAATTGTCATGATTATCTTCATCACGCTTCTTTTTGTCACGCTTAAGAGTTGCTATGAATCGTTCGTTGAACTCCTCCACCAATCTCTCCGGCTCCAGCTCGTCGGCAGTCATTTCCTTCAATGAAATCAGGTTCATGTACTTAAGATACACGCCACCCAAAGAAGTAATCACCGCGCCCGCCTGCGCCCCGACGATAGCCGAATTGGCCAGGTAGACCGTCGGCTCTAAAAAACGCACAACATTCAAAATCTTATTTTGCTTAATCTCCACATCGCCGCTCTCCTCAATCAGCTGAGGTACGGCTTCGATAAATTCCGGCCTGACGTCTATATCATAGACAGTTGAAATACTTGCCAGTGTCTTTATTACTATCGGATAGATATCCTTTTTTCTGAATAGCGGCTTGAGTCCGAGTGCACCCGCCTTGGCAGCGTTGCCGTTGATATACATATTCGCGCGGCGAGTCATCATCTTCATGTTTACCTGCTGCACGCACTCCAAAGTATTCTTCAAATCATCGTTTATCAACTGCCCGATGGCTGCTGCCAGCCTGTCCATACCGTAGGCCTTTTTGACATAATCTCCGAGGTCCATATCATGTACCAGTACCGGTACCACATCAGCAAATGGAAGCTCGAGCTCCTCGATGCTTTCCTTAAGCGCAAGGGTATCTTTTTTCATGAAAGCCTGAGTGATTACCAGTATGACCGGGATTTTGTTCTTACCGGTCTCAGCCAGTAGTTTTTTGATAAAATCGATCTCTGCATCCTCAAAACGATGACCGGTGGCACTCACGCAATACAGCACACAGTGAATCATATTCTGAGGCTTCTTGGTCTTGTTCCCCAGAGTGATTACCTTCTTAATTTCATCGAACTGAACCTCGATAGAATTGTCACCGTCCAGCTCGAATCCGGGCCAGTCCATAATGATAAATGGGTAGTTATTCTTAGAATAGCTGCCCACTTCCATAGTGACCGGAAAACCGGTTCCGGTCGGAGCCAAATCCTCACCGAACATGCCATTGATAAGCGTGCTTTTACCCGCACCTGTCTTACCAATGACCATCATATTGAGCTGGCTCATATTTACTTTTATCTTATCAACCTCGGATGAAATCTCACGAGCCATCGATTCAGCTGTATATTTATCCATTAATTCTCCGACTATTTGCGATTCATCTATTTACCATATTCATCATGGAAGCCAATGGTCCAACCTTCGGAACCGTCTTCCTTGTCTATGGCATAGAAATTTCTGCTGATAACCAGCGGTGCGTCCAGCCCTTCAGCTTCGATAGAAAATTCCACATGCATCAGGTATTCTCCGTCCTGCTCCAAAGCGGAAATCTGAGCGGTCTCGGGCTTGAACTCCAGACCTGTCTTCTCGGTAACAGACTTCATATCTACCGATGCGGCCAATGCTGTATCGCTGCATCTTTGCTTGATCTCGCCTACCATCTCATTATCAAGCTTCAGACAATTCACGTAGTCCTCGCATCTATAGCAATATCCGCTGTTGGTCGCATGTCCGATGGGCTTACCAAAGGTCTTGCCGCACTTCTCACAGGTCGCACAGTCAACGCAGGTCGCCTCATGCACTATATCATGATGACACATTCCGCAACCTGTCAGCATAGCCGACATACATATTACCAACGCTATAATTCTAATCTTAAAACTTCTCATAATACACTCCGAATAACATCAATTTCATATATATAATATACAACAAAACAGCCGGGATATTACATCCCGGCCGGATTATTTATACATAAATCATGCCCTATCGGACTCATTTTCCATTACTTCTTATCGAATGTATAGGTTCTGCTCCACTTTGCTTCCCGGCCGGGCTTGATAATCTTGCTATAGAACATCTCAGGAGAAATAGCATCACCCACACTCCATACAGTCACTCCCGCAGCTTCGAAATCGTCACTCTCGGATACGGTCAATCCGTTGGTGGTATCGGTCAGTGTCCATCCATAAGCTCCGTCAACAGGCTTCATCCGGCTCTCTTCAAAAGCATACAGTGCGAACACCATGCTATCCTCAGACTTGGAAAGGCTCTTGCCGTCACTGTGGAAACATGTAGCCTCAGCATTAGTCTTGATCTCGCCGACAGGAATCTCCACACAGGGAATCTCAAGGCAATAATCAGCGTTAACCTTCTTGTGATTAAGGGTCATAAAATTGTGGCAGTACTCATCGATTACGATATCCTTGGTTCCCACATTTTTGACCATAGTAGCTATCGTAAGAGTATTACCCTTTATAGAAACAGTCTTCATCTGTGCGAATGCATAACCGTCGATTTCCTTGGGTGCAGTAGTAAAAAAGATACTGTCATCCATCACCTTTACTGCCACATTGAAATCCTCGCAAGGATATGTATTCATAAAGGAATAAGGCTTATCTTCTGTCTTGGTGAGAATACCTACACCGAACTTGGGGAACTTCTCTCCCACATTTACGCTCTCGGACATAGGGTCAAATCTCTGCTCGCAGCAGAGGCCCATACCGCCCGAACTGGGGCTTCCGTCCAACATATCCTCCTGTGCCAGGAAGTCGTATTTATCATCAAGCTTTACGCCGGTCACAAATCCCGCTCTGTCAAAACGGCAGGTAGCGCACTCCTTGTTAGGCTCGGCAATCGTTACTGTAAGTCTGTCATTCTTAAGTGTGTACATCTCAATTCAATCTTCCAATCATATTTTTACGCCGACACGCAGCGTTTTATAAACCGAAGCTAATTCATATCTTCGAAGCATACCCACTGATTCTTGCCATTATCCTTGGCCTTGTACATAGCGGTATCTGCTTTGTCTATCATCTTCTCATAGCGGCTGTTGTCTGTGGTATATCCGAGACTGACGGTTACTACTCCGGTAGGCATATCACCACGCACAATATTCAGTTTGGCAATCAGCTTGACAATCTCGGTAGCGGTCTCGGCTGCATCCTTTTTATCAGAAAAACTGATTCCCAAAATCTCCTCGCCACCATAGCGATAGAAATAGATATTATTGTTCTTGGCATACTCATTCAGAGCATCACCGATTCTCTCAAGGCACTCATCACCGTAAGTATGTCCGTAGTGATCGTTGAGCATCTTGAAATTGTCGATATCCATCATAAACATAGCCTTGATGTTCTCGCGCTTGCCGGACAATACATCCTGCAACATCTCGAACATATCCTGACGGTTTCTCAGGCCTGTTAAAAAATCTCTCCTTCTGTCATAGTCGGCTTCCTTGTAATTGTCAAGAGCTTCCTGCAACAGTTTCTTCTGTTTTTTCAACTCAAGCAGAGCTTCATTGAGCAGCTGCTTCTGCTTGGCCTCGCTGGTGACAATGGAGGTGACATCACCGTGATAGCCTCTGAGGATAACTCCCTTGCCCTCCACTTTCATCGCGGTACCACCGCATCGTACATATATTTCACCTTTAACGGGATGATTCCATTTATAAGTATTCTCCGAGAATCCACTCTCTATCATTTCCTCGACACTGGCTTCAACAGATGGAATCGAAGATTTCTTGATACGCTTGTGCCAAAATTCATAGAGCTCTTCCCCGGATATATCTTTATCCTCCACACCCATGAGCTGTAGCATCATAGAGCTACCCTTCATAGACGGCTTTTGTTTTTCGAACAGATAAATATGCCACATTCCGATGCGAGCAGAGGCCACTATGTCCTCTATCTCACTTTTTTCACTGCGCAAATTTCCATATATAACCTCACGACTCTTCTCATCCGCGGTAATATCCATCGCGCTGATCCAAGCATGCGGTTTACCCGTATCATCATCAGGTATCAGATAATAGCTGATTCTGTGATACTCTTCTGTCTTGGGCATGTAAATATAAGCTTCCACGACATTTTTGCCTGAATCGTAAGCCTTTCTAAGCTCGTCAAGATTCACATTATTAATCTGAGCATCAGTTACATGATACACAGCATAATAATCCTTGTCATAGGCGCGATTCATCAATTCATCGAAGCTGCATGGTGATTTCAGTCCCAATGCCTCAGTATGATTTCTGCCATATTTATCGATGATATCTTTGTGCACGATACCATCCTCCATATCGAAATCATAATAATACAACGCCTTCTGCAGGTATACCTCATTAATAATATCGTGTTTTCCCATACATATCCCCCCGTGGTAAAACTATCAGTGCTTGTACTCCTTATCTATGAGTCTCTTGTCGAATTCTGCCTTCTCAAGCGGCTTATCAAACACATAACCCTGGATAGCATAGCAACCCATTTCTCTGAGAGCCTCAACCCTATCCTTATCCTCGACGCCTTCTGCGATTACGTCGATATCTCTGTGCTTGGCCATCGTAATAATATCACCGATGATAAGTCTATCCTGCTCCGTCTTGTAATCAACGAAAGTCTTGTCAATCTTCAATACATCAAACTTAACCTCCTGAAGGAGCTTAATAGATGAGCTTCCTGTACCAAAATCATCGATTGCTACAGTCAGACTGTATCTCTGAAGAGCCTCAACCACACCTGTCAGATATGACATCGGGAACTCATCGATAGTCTCTGTAACCTCTATCTGAATATACTTCTTGGGAATCTCATACTTTTCCACCACCTTGGATATAACCTCGGCAAGTATGGGATTACTCAGATTTTTTCTTGAAAAATTAACCGATACAGGCACCGGTTCAATACCGTCCGCAAGCCACTTCTTGATATCCTGACATACTCTTTCGAGAATGAAAAAGTCCAGGTCGCAGATGCTTCCGTTCTTCTCCATAATTCCGATAAACTGATTCGGAGGAATCAGCTTACCCTCATGGCGCCATCTGCAGAGTGCCTCAGCACCGCACAAAGTATTATCGTTGGTATTTACCTTAGGCTGATAGAAGGGTTCGAACTCTCCTGCTCTGAGTCCCTTAACCGCCAGGTTCTCTACCTCACGAATGTGATCGAATTCCTTCTGAAGCTCTTCATCAAGATATACCACAGGCTTATGCACAACGTTCTTAGCATAAGTGAGTGCAGTAGCTGTATTACTGATAATCTGGCTGGCATTGAGCTGTTTCTTACTCTCAAGCTTCTTCTTATCAATCTTGTATGCACCCGCCACTGCCTTGATGTGAAGTGTCTCACCGACTCCGTGATAATCTACATCAACCTCACAATCATCGAGAAGCTTCAGGAACTTTTCTACATTTACATTTTTTACAAGAGCTACGAAGAAATTACCTCCGAGACGTCCGAGTATCTCGTCACTCTCGAAAGTGTTGCTTATCTTGGCAGCATACTTGGCAATTACTTCATCTCCACCCTTTTTACCCAGCTTATTATTGATATAGCTCATTCTGACCATATCGAAATAGAAAGCTGTGTAATCATTGATGTTCTTTAAAACAATAATCTTGTCAACCTCATGGAGATAACCGTAGGTATTGGCAAGACCTGTCTGCAAATCCTTGCTGGCTGCCGATGACATCTCGTCATTCTGGTCACTGAGTGCAAACCAGAAAATGGTAACCGCACCGATGAAGCCCGAAAGCTCTATAAGCGGGAATCCGTATATGAAGATCTGTGCCACACCTGCCACCATAGGCAAACAGCTAAAGAAAATAAGTGAAAATACCAGGCTCTTATTGATCATATGTCTGTACTGTATTGCAAAGGAGAACATGATCAGACCTGACACAAGCGGGAACGCAAAAGCCATCAAAAACAAAGGACCGCGATGATATACGTTCTGCGCGTCGATGGAATAGTAAATGCCGGTGAACAGATTTATGATAACCGGCAATAAGCCAACAGAGGGAATAATGCGTCCCAAAAGCAGACGCTTTGGGAGCTTATCGAACTTACCGCTCTCCATGAACAAAGCGATTGAATAATCACTTACAAAAATCAGAGTGAGCAACAAAGAGACGTACACGCACAGATTGGAAATAATATTCATCCAATTAGCAGTAGTACCGGGAAGCCCGTCATAACGAAAAGAAAGTGACACTCCTATTGTATACATTGCGGTAGATAATTGTATCTTCAGAAGAGCCAATTTTTTACGAACTGAGTGATATTTTATGACAATTACAAAAAATGCAAGCATCAAATTGACTATGCCGCACCCAAATAGTAATTCAACTTTATTATTTAATAGAATTTCCAGCATATTGACCACCGTTATCATCCTAAAAAGTGTATTCACCCGAGGTTACACCCCATTATAGCATATTTATTATTATTTTTGTACATTTTTCGCGTCGTTTGAGAAAAATAATTATCACATTTTTATAAAAAAAGAACTGCGAGCCAAAGTGACCCGCAGTTGGATGATTTAATACCGTTTTTAATTTTACTGTGCCATGTAGCTGATATTTTCCGCAGTGTTGCGATCTGCATTTTCACTGAAGTGAGTGCAGCTGTCGTGACCTTCGATATCGCAGGTAGCAGGAACCAAGCTTGTTCCCTCAAGAGTATATGCATTGTCCTCTTCCATCTGATCACCCATTACGGCTCCGGCCCAAAGGCTGTGAACATGATTGTTATCACAGAAGAATGTCATATAGGCACCGTTGGCGATTGCACACTGGTCAAAGGTACCGTATGAAATAGGCTGAATAGGATCCTGAAGAAGTACAGCCTGTCCGTCAGCATAAGTATATACATATACAGGAGCCCATCTGAAGTTAATTACTGAGCTCGCAATCAACTCAGGAACACCGTCCTTATTAATATCGTATACGTAAAACCAATCAAGATGCTTACCAAACATTGCAAGATTGTCTTCGTAACCAAATGCTGCATCGTCCAACTCAGCATGCTCACCCTCGATAGCAGGTGCTGCACTGAGAATCTCATAGTAAGCTCTGAGTGCCTGAGTGGTCACATCAGCAGAATCGGTTGCATCGGTGTCTTCCTTTTCCTTAGAAGCATCGTCAGCAGAATCATTTGCTGTGATTTCCTGTCCGAGTGATGTAGATGAAGAATCTCCGCATCCTCCGAGAACTGTTGCGAGAGCTAACCCGCATACCAATAAAGCACATTTTATTTTCATTTTTTCATCTCCTCGTTTTGCAGGGTAGTGTCAAACATGACACGCCTTTTTTATTTCTAAATCCTTTATTTCTAAGGCTTCTCACCATTTTTTGTACAAAAAAAGTGATTGTTTTAATATTTTTTGAAAATCTTACAATCATCATATCTACACTTCAGAACACCAGATTGATTAAAAGCCCTATCACCAAAGAATAAACTATTATGAAGCCCCAGTAGAAGGCAAAATGCTTTATGCCCAGAACCGATTTCAATGCTCCAAGATTAGTTATCTTGGTCGCTGGCCCTGTTATCATAAATGCAGTAGCACTTCCTATGCTCATTCCGCTCTCAAGCCAGCTTAGCAGTATAGGAATGGTACCGCCGCCACATACATACAATGGTACGCCAACCGTTGCAGCCATAAGCACGCCCCAGGCTTCATTGCCGCCAAACAGCGCTGTGAGCGCTTCCTGTGGGATATATCGCTGAAACAGTGCTGACAGGACAATTCCTATTAGAAAATATAAGCCCGTCGCCTTGATATTTCTCCACAGATTCTTGAGAAATCTCATGAAAATATTGGGGTCGGCATCCTTATTTCTAGGCTCACCGAATCCCTCAAAGTTAAAGAAATTCTTCTCCTTAAAAAATATCTTTATTACAATGCCAGCAACTATACCGCACAAAAAGCAGGTCACAATTCTGATGCATAGCACTTTTACGCCTAATGCAGCACTGTAAATAATCAGCTGTGGATTGAGCAAAATCGAACTCATCATAAATGCAGCAAGCCACTCATCCTTCACACCGCCTTTGGAAAATGAAGCGGCAATAGGTATGGTTCCATACATGCATAGCGGTGAAGCAATTCCTAAAGCCGATGCAAAAATTATTCCAATGATTCCAACCGTATCGCTCTTTATTTTTCTCATAAGATTATGGATATGGTCCTTAAAAAAAACCGAGATGACTGATCCAACAACCATTCCTACAACCCAGTATCCAAATATCTGAGAAAATTGGCGCGTGAAATAATACCAGAAAAACACAAATTCAGTTTTTAGTATTTCAAATACATGTATCATTAATCAACCATTACCAGTTCATAAGTTCTATTGCCAAGGCCAATTGCCTCTGCATGTGTCAAAATATGCAGACCATTTTTAGAAATAATCCTATTTCTGAGCGATTGTCCATCCTGTGCTCTGAACACAAAATCTATGCATGCCTGATCGAGTGCAACGGGATCTGTCGATGCGAGAATACCTATATCATGCATATCTACTTCGGCTGGACTTGATACACAGTCACAATCTACGGACATGTGATTCATTACATTTATATAGATAATATTATGTCCGTTATTTTCATAATCAGATACTGATTTTGCAGCCTCTGCCATAGATTCTGTAAAATCATCCTGATTAGTTGTCAAGGCCAGTATATTAAAAAACGTCGGGTTAGATGAAATGCCCGCAGAATGAATTCTTACCTTACCCTCTCGCGATCCAATTCCAATAGAAATATTCTTGAGCGCTCCACCAAAGCCCGCCATTGGATGCCCCTTAAAATGTGAAAGAACAATTACGTAATCATAATTAGCCAGATTCTGTCCGACCCAGTTCTCGCTTAAATGTGTCCCACCTTCAACTGGTATAACCATATAACCATCTGCGTCCATAATGTCTACATCAGCAATGCTTGTAAAACCATGCTCTTTAGCAACCTCAAGATGCATGGCAGTCTCAGCTCTTTTGGAACCTCCATAAGCAGTGTTGCACTCAATGATTGTTCCATCAACACTCTTCACCAAATCTTTAATAAGTTCAGGTGCCAGATGATTAGGATTTCCAGCCTCTCCAGTAGAAAGTTTAATCGCAACATTTCCCTCCGGATTGGCCTCTAGCAGTTCATATACTTTATTTAATCCTTCAGGACTAATGTCTGTAGTCATATATACAACTGAAGAATCTGTGTAGGGCCTTCCTTCTGCCGTCATTGTCTGAACATCATAGAATACATGCTCTTCTGTATCATAGTGCATGTGCACATTGTAGACAATTATCAGCGCTACAACCACGGCTGCAATGCATGCTAGCACCGATACAATCTTAATAATTTTACCCTTATTAACTGACTGTTTTTCTTTATTGCTCATGTCTATATCCTTCATATTCATATACAACTTATAATGCGGCAGCTATTTTGTCTACTAAAGTAATATCTGCCGGCAGCCATTCTACACCACTTATAGATTCTTTGTCCACCCATTTCGCAGCTTCATGCTCTTTAAGAACCAGATTGCCCTGCACAATCTCGCACCAGAAGCAATCCATGGAAAGGTGGAATGTAGGATAATCGTACTCGATTGTATCGATAAGCTCGCCTACTGAAATCTCCGTATCAAGCTCCTCGCGAATCTCTCTTACCAAAGCTTCCTGCGGAGTCTCACCTTCCTCAATCTTGCCACCGGGAAATTCCCAGCCGCCCTTAAAATCACCATACCCACGCTGGGTTGCAAAAATAATAGGCTTACCGTCTTCATTTGTCGCTTTGATAACGGCTGCAACTACTCTAACTGTTTTCATAATATCTCCAATCAAAAACTATGCGTTAACAATATAATCATATATATCTTCACGCACCGGCTCGTCAAGAACCCACTCTATTTCCACAGCTGATTTTGTAGTATTGGGCATCATAAACTCTTTTGCATTACCTGTAGGCTTCATTCTGCCCAAGTAATAGAATTCTTTTGATACCTTGTCATCTTTATTCTTTCTGACAAACAATTCTACACTTATGCCACGTTCTTCTGCTTTAAGGAAATTCTGAACATCTTCAGATTCCATGCTACGTCCGGACTTTGAAATTGCTATCAATTTATCCCTAACGCCCTGAACAAAATGATCCTCATATTTACTGGTCGCAACTACGTCTTCACCCTTTTCATAGTTTATGAAAACCGGGAAAGTTTTAGTCTTCTTATCAAACTTGTATCCACCAATATTCAGAGGTACTTCATTCTGATTCCAATTCAAAAGACGACATGCATCTTCATATGTATATTTCTGATAAAGCACTAAATCAGTCTGCTTATATGTTTTGCTATAATCCCTGTTATATCTGCTTATTCCAAAATCTATCAACTCGCTAAGGATATTATAAAAATCATTATTACTCAACATTTCAAGAAGAGATGTAGTTGGTTTATAATCATCCTCTTCTTTCTCTATAAGAATACATTTCGAATATGTCTTCTTACCTGAACCAGCAGGGAATTCATTTGTCATTATATTTATGACATTATCCTTCTGAAGATTGTTCAAGCCTTTTCCATAACTCTGAAGATCGTCAGCCAGTCCCTTGAATAGACCAATTTTTGCATATCCTCTACTATATCCGATAATTCTCTTTAACAACTGAAGTTCATGAATGCGTTTACCATTAGCCAATTTCTTTGAAACAAATTCAATAACTTGCTCCTCGTCCTCGCTAAGTCTTATCGTGTATTCTTTTTCGTATTTTACTAAAAACTTATAATACGAACCCAAACTGTTATTATCAAAAATTCTCAGTACATCCATTTCTCCATGATCATCAAAATCACGAAGTGCAGGAATATGGCCTAATTTATTTTTCAGATTAGTATAGTTTTCTCTTATTAATTTTACGGCACTGAAATCTGCATTATCTACAGAAGCAAATATCTTCTTTCTACTTATCTCATCAAAATGAACTGTGGAAGCCCCGGGAATTACCCTGCCACCTTCCATAATATATCTACGCACATTATCCTTGTTGTACGTTCTATCACCTGACAATGCGATGGGAATCATGAAGTTATTATTGTAATTACCGATAAAATCAAGAATTACAACATACTCTTTTCCATCTGCCTTACGCAGACCCCTTCCAAGCTGCTGAATAAACACAATCGGAGACTGCGTAGGTCTGAGCATTATTACCTGATTGACCTCAACTATATCAACGCCTTCATTCAATATTTCTACTGAGAAAATATAATCCAAGGGCTGTCTGTCAACGGTAGCATCTTTTTCATCCATTGCAAGACGCTCAAATGCCTCTTGTCGTTCAGCCTCTGAAGCACTTCCATTCAATGCGATTGTTCTAAAAAGCTTACCGGTATAAGGATTTACAATCGTATTAAACTTTGCAGAAAGTTCCTCTGACTCCTTAATCTTGCTACAGAATACAAGACCTTTAACCCTATCTCCGCTATAACCATAGTAATCTGCCTGATTTACTATATGCTTTACACGCTCATCACTTGTAAGCATTTTGAAATCAACATTACTATTGACCTCATCACTTATCACGTCTAAATCTGTGATTCCAAAATAATGGAACGGGCAAAGAAGATTCTCTTCCATTGCCTGCTGCAATCTAATCTCATAAGCAATTTGATAATTGAAAAGCTCATATACATTTCGGCCCTCAACATTATCATCTCTCTTATCAGGTGTAGCTGTCATTCCGAGCCAAAGCTTGGGCTTAAAGTAATTTAAAATTACCTTGTATGTATCTGCCGGCACGTGATGCGCTTCGTCCAAAACGATGCAGTCAAATGAATCCTTGGAATACTTTTCCAAATGCTCTTTTCTACTAAGTGTAGGCACCATCGCAAATACATAATCCGCATCAAATTCATGATATCCGGCACCGACCAAACCCATTGAAACAGTTTTGGCAAATACTTTCTCGTATGATTTCTTGGTCTGTCTGGCAAGCTGCGCTCTATGCACAAGGAATAGCACTCTCTTGAAACCAAGCTCACGCATTGCAAATGCCGATGCATAAGTTTTTCCTGTACCGGTTGCAGAAATCAGTAAAGCCTTTTCCTCACCGGCAGCTATTATCTTTTTGAGACTCGTAATAAAACCAACCTGCATACTATTAGGCTGAAGCTTATACTTATCAAGTGATGCTACCTCTTCCTGCTTAGCAATTTCACGCTGGTGCTTTATTATGTTGTATCGTTCTTTGTAGTTCTCATAGAAATCGTCATATTGCAAGGAATACGGAGAATTCCACAATTCCTTAAACTCTGCAACAATATCCTGTGCCACTGCACCCTGTTCTGTAGAAACGAGCTTTGTGTTCCACTCTCTATTACTCGTCAATGCAGCACTGGTAATATTGGAACTGCCAATTATGATTCTATATATTTCTTCTTTTTTGAAAATGTATCCCTTGGTATGAAATCCTTCATCAGCAATTTCAATATCAAACATTTTCAATTTAATATTAGTTAATTCATGTAACTTCTTTAATGCTTTGGGTTCACTGAAATTAAGATAATTAGTCGTAAGTATCTCTCCGGGTACACCTTTTCGCTCGAGTTCTTTCAATGTCTGGAGCAGTGGTGTAATTCCACTCATTGTGATAAACGCCACGCTAATTTGAAATTGATCGCACGCCAAAAGCTCATCCTCAATGGATGAGAGAACCTTCTTACCCTGCTTATAGTTGTTCGATACAAACTGAGGGCGATACTCTATAGGTGCTACAACAGAACCATCTATAAATGCGTTATTTAAGCCCTTAACTAATTTATCCATCTTCAACTTTTCCTATATTTTACAGCTTATCATACTTCTCGCTTTTCCCCTTCGCTTTCTCCACAGGGTACTTTGCTTCGTTCTGATCCATCTTCATATTAATAATTTCATCCGCATCCAGGCCAAGCCTATCCAGCAGATTCTGACTGTACACCATCACATCCGCCAGTTCTTCTTTGACATGCTGCAAATCATATTCATTATCCGACCACTGAAAACACTCCAGCAGTTCTGCCGCCTCGATTACTAATGACTTGGCCAAATTTGCTGGAGTGTGAAACTGTTCCCAATCTCTGTCTTCAGAGAATTTTCTTATACGCGCAATTGTTTCGTCGTTCATTTTTGACCCTCAACATTCATGTTAATCTATGTGAACATGATACCTCAAAATCGATAAAGTATAAATAATTTTAGCTGTTATCATTATTTCTATATTTCATCTGCCTACAACAGCAAAAAATTTGACCGCATCTCCTCGCCCGGAAATGCGGTCTTACTTAGAACTTTCCATATGTTTTCCTTCCCATCCACCGATGTCTCTTTCCACTTTCCGGCAGCCAACCTACCTAATGTAAATCAGCCACTGTAGCTCGGGTCCGATGCCACTGTGGATACTTTGAATTCTTTGATATATATATCGGTATCAAGTTGGAAAACATTATATGTAAATCAATTAAATTACACCGTACACCACCACGCCCATTGCGGCTGCCATTACGATTAGCAGTATAGGCGAAATGGTCTTCTTTTTCTTCTTTTTGAGAAAGCGATTGAGGCCTATGTACAGCGCAGCCAATATCGCAGTCACGATGATAGCGCGTATATCTATCGCCTCACTCAGTATTCCGATCTGCGGTGCTCCTGCGCTACTCGTTGAAATCACAGGTGCCAGTCCCAGGTTGTTGATTATCAGCCACGCACCGACCGCCAATATGATTCCTATCACGCTCGCTTTGATGCCGTCCAATGTGGCCTGCACGTACTTGTTGCCCATCACTTTGGCCATCAGTGCGGTCACTGCGATTATGATGATAAATGCAGGCAGCGCAACAGCCGCAGTCGCTATCAATGCACCTAATACTCCGCCTTTTTCTGCTCCAACATAAGTCGCCATATTGACCATGAGCGGACCGGGCGTGCTCTCACTGACCGCTATCATATACGTCACCATTTCCTCTTCCATCCAGCCGTACTCGAGCACGACGTCACGGATCAGAGGTATTGCCGCATAGGCTCCGCCGAAGGAAAATAAGCCCACACGCAGGAATCCCCATAACAGTTCCAGATAAATCATTTCCGCTCACCTGCCTCTCCGGCATCGGTGGCAGACACTGATGATTCCACACCATGAGTAATATCATAGCTGCAATCAGCATCCATTACCTTGTCCTTCTTCCTGCCGTAGATGAGGTACGCAATTAACCCCACAGCACCGCACATGAGCATGATAATTATGGATGAAAACTGCAGCGCCAACACATTAATGGTCATCATCGCCAGCGCAGACACTGTCATCAATATAATAGGCAGCGGCTTTTTACCCAGCTGCTTAATCATCCTGAGTGCCACATCCAATATCAGCACACCTACTGCGAGCTTGATGCCTCTGAAGGCTGCTGCTATCCACTTATTTTCAAGGAAATTGTCCAGTACTTTTGCTATCAGGAAAATAATTACAAATGAAGGAAGTACCACTCCCAGTGTAGCCACAATTGCTCCAATCACGCCCTTTTGCTTATAGCCTACGAATGTCGCACAGTTGATAGCCACCGGTCCCGGAGTCGACTCCGCGATGACGGTGATGTTCATCATATCGTCGTGCGTAATCCACTTCTTTTTCTCGACGCAATTGTCCTCAATGACAGATATCATGGCGTATCCACCGCCGAAGGTGAACAGCCCTATTTTTGCAAATGTAAGGAATAAATCCAATAAAATGTTCATCGTATACCTCATCGTACAGGAACATATTTTATCAACTGCACTCACCGCACACAACATGGAAATATATGATAATGCTGGATTTTTCACGAAATATATGATATTTTGGCATGTAGGGAGGGATTAATTATGAAAACCGGAAAATTTAAGCTTGCAGTGGTAAGCCTGCTGCTCGTATGTGTACTCGGTATCTGCGGATGCGGCAGTGCAAAATACGAATTCAACATTGCTACCGATCATGACTTCAGAAATATCGACCTTGGAGCGAGCCCCGCTTCCGTAAAGTCTTCCGAGACCTTTACTCTTTCAGATGAGAAGGTCCTCGGCGACCAGACTATCTTGATGTACAAGGATGTAACCGTAGACGGTTTAAAATCAAACATTCTTTACACTATTAACTCAAGCGGTACATTATCAAGCGCAAGTGTTTACTATATGTGCGATGAAAAAGAAGTTGACGCCGTTTATGATGCATTGGCAGCTAAGTGCAAAGAACTCTACGGCAGCACATACCTTTTTTCAGATGCTGAAAGCATCCACTGGAAGCTTGATGGTAAGTTTGTATGTATCTTTAAGAGCAAGACCAAGGTTTTTTACAACGTATGTACTGAAGCAAGCTATTACGCACAAGATTAATTACTTTTACGCATCTTTGCATATCTAAGCAATTGGGCAGCGACACCATTCGCTAATCGACCATAAGAGGAATCGTTTATGAAGATTAATATCCAGGCAAGAACAGACTATTCAACATTGTTTTCAAGTCTGAATACCAATAAAAATAATAATTCCGCTGCATACGACATCAGCAATATGCTCTCCGATTATTCTTCAATCAAAACCGGAGGCTACGGCAAGCTGCTCAAGGCTTATTACGCCAAGGACCCTGCTGCTGACAAGACCGCCAGCACCACTACCAAGAAGACTGCTACTGCAAATGCAGAGACCGGCGTATACAACAAAGTATCTACCACAGCAGACTCACTGCAGAAGTCAATAGATGCTCTCACAACTTTGGACACTACCAAGGATGAGGCTGCTAATCTCAAGGCTATGCAGAACTACGTGAAGGATTACAACAATTTCCTGAGCGCAGCAGAGGACAGCGACAATTACACCATCACAGGCAGAGCCAATACCGTCAAGAGCAGCACCGCTGCTTATGCTAAGCAGCTCAGCAACCTCGGCATCACCGTTGGCGGCGACGGAGCTCTCAAGCTCGATGAGGAAGCCTTCACCAAGGCTGACAAGTCCGATATGGCATCACTTTTCTCTGCCAAGGCTTCTTACGGCTACAGCGTAAAAGTATCATCCGGAATGGCTGCTTCCAATGCCAATTATGAAGCTACCAAGACTTCATTGTACACTCAGAAGGGTGGCTACAATGTATCTACCGGAACCCTTATGGACAGCTTGTTCTAAGTGAACGCGTTTCCACCAATTTTTACAATATAAACACAAAGCGCCGACCTCATATTGCGATATGAAATCGGTGCTATTATTTTGCCTATATGTAATTGTGTTGATTTATTGTCGCTTCGCTCTCTTGGCCAAAGATACGATAAACATGAGCAACGACAATATGAATCCGCCGAATGCCTGAATAATGGCTGAAATTCCATATTCTATTCCATTCAAATCGAAGAAGTGATGCGGCTTCTGCGGTACTATCCACCAGTTGCAATTATCAATAAGGAATATGAAAATAAATAGCATCGCTGCTTCAAGTACCAAAACCGATCCCAAAAATGCTCCGCTATACCATAGCTTCAATCGTCTCTCTTCATTCGAACCCAGATACAACATAAATCCACCGATAAGCGACACTATCGATATCACCACAACATATCCGAGCTGGAAATCTTCATCCATGAATCCCCAAAACTCATACAACGCATCCTCTATGCAAAGCAACACCCACGGCACCATCACGAATATAAGTGCATTAAGAAATACTCTGTTTTTCTTCATAAGCCACTTCCTCCTAATGACCCTTCTCTGACAAGTGCCTCATACTCCTCACATTCTTCCTCTTCGGCCCCCTGCAGGTAGAAATACTCGCATTGACTCTCGAACCTAATCTTCAGCCCGTCATCTACTCGCTCAGTCTCCAGGAAATGTGGGTACTTGCCATGCTCCTCGAAGAAGCCCATCATCACATCATACAGATCATCAGCATAATCAGACTCCATCAGCTTCTTCATCTGCCTGCTACCATTTACAAAGTAAAGCGTCATTCTTATTCTGCCTCTACCAATTCGATTCTGAAATTGAGCTCCTTGCCGGCCATCTCGTGGTTGGCATCGAAGGTGATGTTCTCATCGTCTTTTGCTACGATTCTGACAGGGATAGGTCTGCCATACATATCCTGGAGATATGCTTCCTCGCCTGCAGACAACTCCTCAGCACCGGGAAGTTCAGCGATTTTTACGGTAAAGATTGCATCGGGATCCGATTCACCGTAAGCCTCATTGGGCATCAAATGAACGTCTACAATTTCTCCAACCTCCATATTTGCTACAGCCTTGTCGAAGCCAAGAATCATCTGGCCCGCGCCACATACGAATTCAAGAGGCTCGCCTCTGTCATATGAAGAGTCAAACACGGTTCCGTCATTGAAAGTTCCTCTGTAATGAGCCTTTACGCGCTTGCCAACATTCTTACCCTCAAAACTGGGTTTTGCATGGCATCCGCCGCATCCACCGCCGCAACCTGAGCTTGCACATCCGCCCTCATCGGCGCTTCCGCATCCACCGCCGCAATATCCTTCCTCATCGTAATCTCCGCAGGTATGTCCTTCTCCGTGATGGTCACAGTTGACCCCGGTATTTACCAACTCACCTGCCAGATATGCCTCTACTGCTGCATCAGCATCTCCTGCCGCACCTGCGCAAAGCTCTATTCCGCGCTCTGCAAGAGCTGCCTGCGCACCACCGCCTATTCCTCCGCAGATTAATACATCTATTCCTTTTCCATCGAGCAAAGCTGCCAGAGCACCGTGTCCCTGTCCTTCGGAACCAATTACCTCTGAAGCAACTACTTTACCATCCTGCACCTCATATACCTTGAACTCCTCACTGTGTCCGAAGTGCTGAAATATTTCTCCGTTGTTATATGTTACTGCTATTCTCATTATATTCCTCCACGTTTCCTTCTAAGCAAGAAAAAGGGGCTGACTAAACAGCCCCTAATATTTATTATACCTAATATTCAAAATAATATCAAAAAATCTCGCATACTAAATTCCTAAGCAGGTCTCGCCAAATAATATCCCTGGAACAGGTCTGCGCCTAAGTTTACCAAGTAATCAAATTCTTCCTTGGTCTCGATACCCTCTGCAACCACGAGCTTCTTCATACTGTGCAGCTGCATAATAATTGCCTCGCAATTGGCCTGCTTACTCTGATCCTGATCTATTCCGGATATCAGTGATCTGTCGAGCTTTACTATGTCCGGATTGAGGAACTCGACCTTGCCCATGTCATTTATTCCCATACCGAAATCATCCAGCGATATCATATTGTCCATGTATCTGACAGATTCATTTTTCATATTCCACTTGTCGACACACAGACTGGGATACTCCAGCATCTCGATGATCATTTTGCCGCGTATATCCCCGAAATAATCTCTGAACACCTCTGCCTCGGATATCTCCATGCAATCCGAAGGAAACGAGTTGATCGATATCTTCTCGGTATAGCCCCTAAGCTCATGTGCCTGCATAGCTCCGAAAAATGTAGCTATCTCAATGATGTGAAGCTTGTCCATTTTTTCGTATTTTTCAATCAGCTCTGTGACAGTCATTTCCTTTGGACGCATCAGTGCCTCTCTGGCATATACAGTCTTGCCGTCCTTCAGAAAAATCGGCTGAAATACGTAATCAATATTCAGTTGTCCCAAAGCCTCGAGAATCTCTTCTGACAAGGCCAGATGATCATACATTATCATTAGGTCTCACCCTTTGTATTACAGTTTCAGTCCATTCTAATCAAGAATATAGTTTATATCAATTATCTGATGTAGTATACGTAATTGTCTTTTCTGGGAGCGGGTTCGTTCGCAGGACCTGCGGCATATCCGATAGCGCAATGTCCGATACCTTCATAATTACCCTCAATTCCGAGATTGTCAAGAATCATTTTTCCGAGATCTCCCTCGAACTCTTCTTTTGCTCTGTGAATCCAGATGCTTCTCTATAAAAATCTTCTTCGTATCTTACGCATATACTACAACATAATACTCCTGCAGACTATTGATTGCTTTCGCAAATTGCGGAATTTTTCAAATTATCATGTGTAAAATACTGATAATCTTTCATAAAGCATATATAATATAATGTTGTTAGGATTATTTTTACTCTGTATGTACGAGACCAATGTCGGATGACACATTATTAAGGTGGGAGGACGCAGACATGAATTACGATACATTGAATGAAGCTATCATTGCCAGGACTGCCGTTCTGCGTGTTCATGCCAAGAGAAAATTTATTTTTTGTATGTCGTTAATAAGCATCGGTGTATGTCTCGTAACTTTCACCGCTTGCTTTTTCATCACTTTGTCGCTTATGCCCGCAGTTGTCACTTTAGTCGTAATGGTGATATTGGCGATAATACTCCTTATTATTGCATCCTCTGCCCATGACAACTATATGTCCAAGTACTACAGACATGCACTGAGCGAGGAATATACCCTCATTCCGGGAACCATGACTCATCTGGATACCAACAGATATTCCTCAGATGGAAATAATTACCGATGGACCGGCCCCGGTCACAATTACGGTCCTCTGCATGACCTCAATATCAGCGGCGTCGGCCACCCTATTGA
>JAKSRV010000033.1 GCA_024403435.1 Lachnospiraceae bacterium | reverse complement strand
TGTTATTTGGGGTTTATAACTCAGGCGATATGTGCGAATTTTGTACCCCTGCTGTTTATAACATTTCATAATGATTATGATATATCGTTTGGTATGTTGGCTCTTGTTTCAACATGCTTTTTTGTCACGCAGTTGGTAGTGGATTTTCTTTGCGCAGGTATAGTGGATAAAATTGGATACAGAGCGTGTGTTATTGCCGCGGAGATTACATCGGGATTGGGACTTGCAGGATTGGCTGTATTGCCTGATTTATTGCCGTCGCCGTTTTATGGAATTCTTGCATGTGTAGTTATTTATGCCATAGGAAGCGGTCTTACGGAGGTGCTGGTCAGTCCGATTGTTGAAGCATGTCCTTTTGAAAATAAAGAAACCATGATGAGCCTTTTGCATTCTTTTTATTGCTGGGGCTGGGTTGGCGTCGTGTTATTTTCGACGATTTTCTTTACTGTATTTGGAATAGAGAATTGGAGAATAATGGCGCTGATATGGTCTGTTATTCCACTGTATAACATTTTCAATTTTGCAACCTGTCCGATAGAGTCCTTGGTCGAAGAGGGCAAAAGTATGACAATGTCTCAGCTGTTTAAGACAAAAGCATTTTGGATTTTTATCGTCCTGATGATATGTGCCGGTTCCTCAGAGATTGCAATGGCGCAATGGGCGTCAGCATTCGCAGAATCGGCATTACATGTATCCAAAACGGTTGGAGATTTGGCAGGTCCTTGCGGTTTTGCTGTATGTATGGGAATCAGCAGATTGCTGTACGGAAAATTCGGTGAAAAAGTTGATTTGACAATATTTATGATGGCATCGGGAGTGATGTGTCTGGTATGCTATTTGGTCGCAGGATTGGCGGGGATTCCATTGGTCGGTCTGATAGGTTGTGCTATGTGTGGATTTTCTGTAGGTATAATGTGGCCCGGCTCAATCAGCATTTCATCCAAAATACTTCCCAACGGAGGAACCGCGATGTTTGCGCTTCTCGCACTTGCGGGAGATTTAGGCGGAGCTGCAGGCCCGGCAATCATCGGAACAGTATCGCAGAATGCGGCGAATAATTTGCAGGCAGGTGTATTGGCAGGAATCGGGTTCCCTATCGTGTTGGTGATTTCTGTATTTTATATTCGAAAAAGAGTGCGCAGAAGATAATTTATAGTCATTATTTGAGAATGGGGCTAAATCATTAATAAAACTACGCTGCCTGCGAATGCTTCAAATATTTATTTTTATCTCACGGGAGATCAATGTGCATTGACTGATTTTCATATCAATAAGAACTAAATCGAAGGGCTTCACGGAAACGCGGAGCTCTTATTTTATTGGAAAAATTTTTTATATGTTTTTGAATTGATAAAAATATACCGCACACATAAGGGCCCTAAAGTGTTAAGTATATAGAGGAGGTAATAATCCATGGATTTGAAAGAACAATATGAAAAACTCCTCCGTTACTGTTATATGCTGACCAAGGACATAGACTTGGCAGAAGACATTGTTCAGGAGACATATCTCAGATTTTGGCAGAGCCATACATATAAAGATACAAATAAAGAATTGGCATATTTGTATACGATTGCCAGAAATCTTTGTATGGATGAATTTCGAAAGCCTAAGTTGGAAGATATAGACGCTTGTGATGAACTGGCGGGAGAACATAGATATGAGCCTGAGGCAAGAGTAGACCGGCTGGTCATCGAAGAAGCTCTCGAAAAGCTCCCGCAGGATCTGAAAGAGCTGATTGTCCTGAGGTTTACCAATGAGATGAATGTGACTGATATAGCGAAGGTTATTGGTATATCAAGATTTGCAGTACACCGGAGACTTAAAGAAGGATTGACATTACTGAGAAAAAATATAGGAGGCGAAGCTAATGACTGATAGAGATATAAAAGTGTTGTTAAAAGATGCCTATAGGATATCGCCGTCCGAGCGTGAAAAAGCCTTTGTGCGAAAACATGAAAAAAGGTCTATGCATATCGCGGATATATTTTTACTGGAGTTAAAGTACATGGGCGTACGTTCTGTATTATCGGGAGTAATGCTGATATTGATGTTTGCTTTGATTTCATTGTTGAAAAATCCAGGGCTTGTATGGTATTTGTCCGGACTGCTGCCGGTTGCGGGATTGGTTTTGATTTGCGGTCTTGGAAAATCCGAAAGGTATGGAATGCAGGAATTGGAAGCCGCAAGCAGATTTTCAATAAGGTTTATAAAAGCAGTTCGCATGTTCATCATGGGCTGTGCCACATTGGTTATTGTGATAGTGAGCTCAGTTGTGCTGCAAATAAAAACCGGTTTTGATTTTATGACAATTCTTGGAATTATCGGAACCCCGTATATGTTGAATGCTTGGGGAAATATCATAATAACAAGAAGATGGCATGAAAAAGAAAATATATACGGTTGCATTGTTGTAGCGGGAGTGACCTGTATACTGCCTGCATTGATGGAAAAAGCAATTCGCCTTCAGATTATTCAGCCGCTTGTTTTCGTTATCCTGCTCTTGGTGGTATCGGCATTAACAGTGAGAGAAAGCCTTTTGTATATTAGGGAAAGAGAGGACTCATCATGGAACTTATATTAGATCGTGTTACGAAGCAGTATTCAAGTAAGATTGCCGTTGACAGAATCTCTGCATCGTTACAACCGGGTGTAATAGGATTGCTTGGAGCAAACGGAGCGGGCAAAACGACTTTAATGAGAATGATTTGCGGAATTTTGAAACCAAGCAGCGGAAGTATCAGCTTTGAGGGAATGGATGCATCAGATGAAATGTACAGAGATGCTCTTGGTTATTTGCCACAGGATTTTGGATATTATCCCAATTTTACAGGGATGGATTTTCTGATGTATATGGCGGCATTAAAGGGAATAGATAAAAAGTCTGCAAAGAATAAATGTAGGGAACTTCTCAAAACAGTGAATTTGGAGGATGCTGCAAATAAAAAAATCAAGACATATTCGGGAGGAATGAAGCAGCGTCTTGGGATTGCACAGGCGGTGCTCAACGACCCCAAGATCCTGATACTTGATGAGCCTACTGCCGGATTGGACCCCAAGGAAAGAGTTAGATTCAGAAATCTGATTGCGGAACTTGGAAAGGATGCGATAGTAATTCTTTCAACGCACATAGTGTCTGATATTGAACATATAGCAGACAGAGTACTTATGATGAAGGATGGAAATATTATTTTTGACGGCAGCAGTGCAGATATACATGAGGATTTGGAAGAGTTATATCTGAAGGAATTTGGAGGAATGGATAATGAGTAATCTGTCAGTGTTGTATAAAGCAGAGCTTAAGAAAATATACAGCAAAAAGGCGGTATGGATTGCTACTGTTCTCGGACTGTTTATTATTCTATTGGTGGGCTTTACAAATCTGTCCGCTGACGGTGCGAAGGCATATGTTAAATATCAGGAGGATACACTTACATCAATATCGGGACAAAAAATGGATGCCGCTTTTTTGGAAGAGTATCATAGTCGGATAGAAAAGGAGCTTGAAGAGCATCCTGAACGTTATGAAAATATATATGCCAATGATCCGGATGCGGTTTATATGAATGCATCAGCCAATGTCGGAATGGATGCTTTGTATGATCATTTTTATAATGTTATCAGAAATCGAAGTGAAATACCCGGGATGACAGATGAAGAGTTTTACGCGGCAATGAGAAGTGATATCGAACATGACGGGTTAGTAATGGGGTGCACACAAGAAGAGATAGATACCTGGCTTGCAATATATGACGGTATCGAGAAACCAATAACTTATTCTTATGCCTTGGCATATGTAAATCTGCTTGATGTTTTATTTTTAATAGGATGGGGATTGGTATTAATTATTACAATTGCTTTATCGGGAGTTTTTGCGGATGAAAAAACATACAGAACAGATGCGCTTGTGTTGGCATCCAGAAACGGCAGGATACCGATTTGCATGATAAAGATAGCTGCAGGAATTACATTTGCTTTGTTGCAGACTATACTTTTTCTGGGAGTATGTTTTGGAGTAATGTGTGCCTTTTACGGTGTGACAGGTTGGGATGCGATGATACAGAATGTAATCCCTCCTTCTCCTTGGAATATCACTATAGGAAAAATGGTGCTAATCTACATGGGCCTCGCTCTTTTGGTGGGTATATTCTTTGCAGTTACCAATATGATTTTGTCGCATTTGACCAAGTCGGCTGTTGCGACAACAGCAATTCATGCGGCAATCGTTTTTGCGGGTCTATTCAATGTTCCGACCAAGCTTGGCTTGGTGGCAAAGCTCTGGCAGCTTAGACCAACTATGGCTCTATACTATGGCACTTTTTGTAACACGTATATGTACGGAAAACTTAACAATATCCAAATGTCTGTTGTTATTTACGCAGGCCTGGCAATCATCCTGACTGCGGTACTGGTCCTGTCTTACAAGAAGTCGCAGATAGAAAGCAGATAATATTTTGATAGAGGCATCGTAACTGCTATATTTTAATTTTAGATTGTTATATAACTCCGCAGTGATGCGGAGTTATTTTTGTTTCGGGAAAGTATAATGTCATGGGAAGAATAAGTGAGAGTCTTTGCTATTTACAGAAAAGCTGAAGACAGTATAATGAATACAGTGGGGAATTGATATATCTACATTATGAGGGAGAGTTAAAAGTGAAAGACAATTTTTCTGTCGCAGGTAACAGCGACGATTATATGAAGTACGGTCCGAATTCGGACAACAAAACAGTAGACGGTACGGAGACTGCAGAAGCGCAGGGCGTACCGTTGGATATGTCGGGACAGACTAAAAAAGTTATATTTCAGTTTTATAATCAGGACCCTGAGATGGGGCGCGTAAAGCCGTTATTTGGAAAAGTATCGCGTAGATTCATCATTATTGAGTATACATTGTTCGCGATATTGGCGGTGGAGTGGACAATATTAGGCGTAATGGAACAAGGCATGTCCAGAGTTATTGATTGGTTTGTGGCGGGATTTGTCGTGATGGCTTTCCTGCTTCCATTTGTCATTATGCCTGCACGCAGACGTAGGGCTTACAGAGAACGAGTGAAGGCAGGTGAGATGAGTTATCTCTATACGTTTTTTGAGGATTGTGTAATCCTTAAAAACAATAGTATGGAACTTAACCTAAAGTATGACACCGCGCAGTTCTATGCCGAGAATAAAGAAGCAATTGTAGTAGGCTTCCAGTATGGTAAGAGTATTGTAGTAGATAAGTCGACATGTACTGCTGAACAGGTGGATTTTATCAGAAATATTGTTCCCAAGGGCAGTATGGATAAGACCAAGAAAAAGACCGCCGTGAGAATGACTATAAGGATTATTGCAGCGGTTATATGTGTGGTTGTGGCCGGAATATATATTTACAAAAAGTATAATTATTATCCCGACAGGACAGAATATGTATGCACTACTTATGTATCGTTCTATGATTGTGTAAGTGCGGGATTGGTCAAGGATATTGTCATAATCGATAATACGTTTATTGAATATACGTTTACGGGTAATGGAACAGATGAAAGATATTACACGGTCTATAAGGGTAATATAGACGATCTGGTTCATTTCTTTGACAGGAATCATACGAATTGGGAATTCAAATAAGCACGGAGTTGGTGAAATTAATGGGATTTACTACGGAATTACATATATCTATTTTGCGGGGAAAGTCATTTATTCGATTTCCTGCCTGAAGTATCATATAGATATATGGAGGGCATAGTCATGAGAAATATTGATAACAAGAATGAATTTGTAGTAAAGGCTCCGGTTTGGTTTATTATTGTATGGCTCTTGTTCGGAGTAGTTGTTTTTGCCGGTGCAGTATATATGTTGGGATTAAATGGTGGCAAAGATTATGCGAGAGATTTAAAGTGGATTGTTATGCTCGTAATTTTTGCACCGTGCTATATTTTTTATATTCTTGCTCTGATTTTTAAGTGGAAGCTTACTGTATCACCGCAGGGCATTGAGAGCGGAAAAGATTTTTATGAGTTCAGTGAGATTGAGTCAATTAAGCTTAGCGGCAACGGACATGTTTATATTTCAACAGTAGGCGGAAAGAACTTGTATTTTGCAACTTATTTCACCAACGCGGGATTGCTTTGCAAGCTTGCTTCTGACAAGGGCGTTGATGTAGATCCGAAGATGTTCATGAAGTTCAGAATTATGTGATGATAGATGATTTTGAAAATATAATTGGATGAATAGTAGTAGATAATTATTTTTTATGGGGGATAAAATGAAAACAGGTTATGTAGAGGTTGAAGAAGGAATCTCGTTATTCTATGAGGAGTATGGCGAGGGTGATAATATTATTATCTCCATGCAATGTGGATTTTATCCGCAGGGAATGCAACAGTATATGGCAGGACTCGGATATCATATTTATTGTATTACCATGAGAGGATTCCATCCCTCTACATTGATATATGAGGATTACGGGGACAGATGGTACGACAAGTTTGCGGGGGATGTGATTGCTTTTGCAGACAAGATGGGTATTGATAGATTTTGTTATATGGGAGCGTCGCACGGTGCAGGAATCGGTTGGCATCTGATGCTTCTTAACAGCGGTCGGGTGGATGCTTTTGTAGCGGTAGTGGCAGGTCCGCATAGTCTTGCGGAAGGTACAATGTCATACAGACAGATGATTGAACAGGGCATCATAGATAAGGTACCTCCATTTGATCCGCCGATTGATAATGACGATGCAAGAGCGATTCGTCGCAAGCGCCGCGAAGATCATATTTCCAATCAGCCGCCGGCACCGGAAGCAGAGAGAAAGCTTGATTACGGTCGCCCGCTTATGAGAATGGGTAACGAGGAAAATCTGTGTAAGGCATTGTCTTCGATTGATACACCTACATTGCTGATTGGTGGCTATGATGATCCTATCAGTAAGCCTGAACTTTTGATGAGAACTGCCGGTTGCCTGCCTCATTGCAAGCTGGTGATGTATTCAAATTGTGGACATAATATTGATACCGATTTAATTGAAGAAGTATCTGATGAAGCCGACAGATTTATTAGGAATGTGAAGGTGACAGGAAGATGCTATCTGCCTGTTGAGGAGAAATGAAATGTTACGATTGAGACAATACAAAAGTGAGGATTCGGTTAAGATAGCTGAGTGGCTTTCGGATAAAAGAAGTTATAATACCTGGGGAGGCACGATAATTGGTGAGTACCCGCTTACGGCAGAACTTATTAATGACAAGTATATGAACGAGAACGGACTCTGCGAGGAACCCGACAATTTTTATCCTTGGATTGCATTTGACGAGAATGGTCCTGTCGGACATTTTATAATGAGATATCTGCATGGAGACAACAAATGTCTGCGTTTCGGATGGGTAGTGGTTGATCCTAAGCTGCGCGGCAAGGGATACGGAAAAGAAATGCTTCGGCTTGGTCTTAAATATGCTTTCGAAATATTAGGTGTTGATTCTGTTAACCTGGGTGTATATGATATCAATCCCGATGCGTATCATTGTTACAAAGCGGTAGGATTTACAGAGGTTGACATGGATAATCCAATATCTTATGACATAGACGGAGAAAAATGGACCATCATTGAGATGGAGATAACAAAGGAGGCATATAATGAATAAAAGTGCGAAGGGGCAGATTATTTTTCTGTGCTTGTTTGTAATGTTGGCAGGTATCGGAATTGCAATATATACAGGATATCAGTACAGCTTCAAATTTAAGGAGCCTGTGGATTTTTATGAAGCTAACTGGAACCGCTATGATGTAGAAAAACAGCGTATTGTGGGTGAGATTAACACCAGAGATATCGGAGTACTGTCAAGCGCGGGAAAATCCGGTGGAACCTATGCATATATGATTCCGGTATATGCGACCGACGAACAGGGCAATGAATATGTATACAAATTTGTAGGTGTGCAGGTGTCAAGAAGCGACAGCTACGATATGGATAAAGTATTCTCTACGCACGAAATCGTAACCGCAACTTCTCCGAGATACAGTGTCGACGGTACTGTGTCTTTGATGAATGATGATGTGCGCGAGATGTTCCTGAATCGTCTTACCGTAGATTATGGATTGTCATACTCAGATGCTAATGCAATGCTGGCACCGTATGTTGTTGTAGATACTCCTTACTTTTTGTTGTTGATCAGTACGATTATTGCCGGAGCTTTGGCTATTGCCGGATTGATTGGTCTTGTGGCAACTGCAAGAAGCAAGGGCTGAGTATAAAATATTTAGCTGATTAGGAACTATTCCGATAAAAAATATACTCAAAGTGATAGATTTATATAATTGTGCGTGCTATTGTGATATTTTTATAATACTCTTGAATGTATAATACATTACAGTTTGATTTGAGAGGTTTCACAATGGCACGCACAAAGTCTAAAGAGCTAAATTTGACAGTAGGCTCACCGTTTAAGTTAATAATTGCATTTGCTATTCCCATGATATTGGGAAATATGTTTCAGCAGCTCTACAATTTCGTTGACACGATGATTGTAGGGCATTTCTTAGGTATGGATGCTTTGGGAGGTGTAGGAGCCACCGGAAGTATCAATTTCCTGATTATTGGTTTCTGCATGGGCATGTGCGCAGGTTTTGCTATACCTGTGGCACAGATGTATGGAGCCAACGATCATGTGGCACTCAGAAAATATTTTGCCAATTCACTGTATCTGGCATTGCTGTTTTCTGCTGTGATTACTGTTGTGGTGGTTATTTTCTGCAGACAGATACTTACACTGATGCAGACACCGACGGATTGTATTGAGTATTCGTACACATATATTAAGACTATTTTTTATGGTATTCCCATTACATTCCTGTACAATATTTTGGCAGGTGTAATCCGTTCAATAGGAGATTCCAAGACTCCGCTTATATTCCTTATTATTTCGACCTTTATAAATGTAGGGCTCGATTATTTGTTTATATCCGGCTTTGATATGGGTGTGTACGGTGCAGCATTGGCTACTGTAGCATCTCAGTTGATGTCGGGAATTATGTGTATCGTTGCAATTATTGCAAAATACAAAATTCTGCATATATCCGGTAAGGAATGGCTTCCCGATTTTTCATGTATGGGTAAACTGGTTGTCATGGGATTGCCGATGGGACTTCAGTACTCAATAACCGCTATCGGTTCGGTTATTCTTCAGAGTAATGTTAATATACTCGGACCTGTGGCTGTGGCAGCGGCTACAGCGGCCAGCAAAGTCAATATGTTGTTCATATGCATCATCGATGCATTAGGTGCTTCTATGGCCACCTACGGCGGTCAGAACCTCGGTGCAGGCAAGGTGGACCGTATCAGAAAAGGTACCCGCGCCGCTGTGATTATCGGATTTGTATACAGTGCGGTAGCTTTTGTTGCGGCGTTCTTTACAAGAAGACCGTTGATTAATCTGTTTGTGGACGAACCGCATCCCGACATGATAGATATGGCTGCGCAGCATGTAATTATTACTATGGGCTGCCTGGTATTCCTGGTATTAGTAAACGTATTGCGCTTTTTAATTCAGGGTGTCGGTTATTCATTCTTTGCTATTTTAGCAGGAGTGCTGGAGATGATTGCGAGAACTTTAGCAGGCCTGGTAATTATCCCTAAGTTCGGTTTCTTGGGAGCATGTGTGGCTTCACCGTTGGCGTGGATACTGGCAGATATGTTCCTGGTACCCGCATATTTTTATGTTGTGCGCAGGACGGAGAAAAAGCTGCAGCAGAAAGCAACAGCAAGAGAATGATAACTTGTGGCATATATAGAATCAGGCGAGAAGAGAAAGACAATATAATATTCATATTTGCGTAGGGAGCTTCATGTTTCATGGAGCTCTCTTTTTTGTGAAATGAAGGGCACACATATGTAGAAAGATTTTTTATAATATTTGCAATTTGCCTATATTATATTTGCCTCGAATAGGATATTATAGAATAAATGTAAAGGCTTACATTTTTACAACACAAGAAAGATACGGGGTTAATGTAATGGCAGAAAAATGGTCACAGGCATGGCTTAATTATTCAGAGAAATCAGACAAAAGTTTAGCTAAGTATTTTGAAAATATCGTTGTTGAGGGCTTTGATGCCGAGAACAAGATAGTTAAAAATACAATAAAAGAAATCAAACTTGGAGCAGAAGGATATTACAAGGTTGTATCTAAGCTTGCAGACAGCGCTTCTTGTGCAAATGCAATCATTCTCAAGAAGGATGAGGTGACTGATGCATATATCGAGACCAAGAAGGCAGAGGGAATTACTCTCGGACAGATTAAGGAAGGATACGGTATTACTTGTGATGACGAAAGAATTGTAATCACAGCGGTTGGAGAGAACGGTCTTTTATACGGAGCGTTCAGACTGCTTTCACTCTGCGCAACCGGAACCGTTAAGCCCGGATACAGTGCACAGGTTATTCCCGACAATCCGCTTCGTATGCTCAATCATTGGGACAACATGGACAACAGCATTGAGCGTGGATATTCGGGAAAGTCCTTCTTCTTCGTGGACAACAAGGTTGTAGTGGACGAGAGAACCGTAGATTATGCAAGACTTACAGCCAGTGTCGGACTTAATGCAGTGGTAATCAATAACGTAAATGTTAAGCAGGAAGCAAGCTATCTGATTACGGACAAGCATTTTGATAAGATTGCGCAGATGGCAGAGATTTTTGCTGAGTACGGAATTAAATTTTACATGAGCCTCAATTATGCTTCTACTATCGAAATCGGTGGATTGGACAGCGCAGATCCTTTTGATGAGAGAGTAAAGCAGTGGTGGGAAGATAAGATGGCAGAGGTGTTTGCCAAGATCCCCAACCTCGGTGGTTTCCTTGTAAAGGCAGACTCGGAAGGCAGACCCGGTCCTTTCACATACGGAAGAACTCAGGCAGACGGAGCAAATATGCTCGCTGATATCGTTAAAAAGTATGACGGACTAATTATCTGGAGATGTTTCGTATATAACTGTAAGCAGGATTGGAGAGACAGAAAGACCGATCGTGCAAGAGCTGGCTATGACAACTTTATCGAGATGGACGGGGATTATCACGATAATGTAATTCTGCAGATTAAGAACGGACCTATCGATTTTCAGATCAGAGAGCCCATTTCACCGCTTCTCGGAGGTCTTGAGAAGACCAACCAGATGCTGGAGGTACAGATTGCACAGGAGTACACAGGACAGCAGATTGATGTATGCTATCTGATTCCCATGTTCAAGGAAGTGCTTGATTTCAAGACATATTGTAAGCCTGAAAATGATACTGTTGCGGATATTATCAGTGGTAAGACTTTCAAAAATCCCAATGCGGGTATTGCAGCGGTAGCCAATACCGGTAACGATTACAACTGGACCGGAAATACTCTGGCACAGGCAAATTACTATGGTTTCGGACGTCTTGCATTTTCGATGGATCTCTCAGCGGAGGAAATTGCAAGAGAGTGGATAATGATGGCTGTATCCGATGATGAAGAAGTAGTGGAGAAAATTCTGAGCATCCTTCTTCCTTCAAGAGAGACTTATGAAAAGTATGTATGTCCTCTCGGAGTAGGATTCATGGTTAATCCCTCATATCACTACGGACCCAATGTGGACGGTTATGAGTATGACAGATGGGGAACCTATCACAGAGCAGATCACCTGGGATTGGGTGTAGACAGAAGCAGCAAGGGTACCGGCTATGCACAGCAGTACAGAGAGCCTAATGCATCTATGTACGAGAATATAGATACATGCCCTGAGAATCTGTTACTTTTCTTCCACTATGCTCCATATTCACGTGTGCTCAGCGGAGGCGAGACTCTGATTCAGCACATCTATGATACTCACTTTGAGGGTGTAGAGGATGTAGAGAAAATGATTACTACATGGAAGAGTCTGGAAGGCAAGATTGACAGCACTATCTATGAGAATGTAGCGGAGAGATTTGATCGCCAGCTTGTAAATGCTATGAACTGGAGAGATCAGATTAATACATATTTCTACAGAAAGTCAGGAATTGCTGACGAAAAGGGAAGAACTATTTATTGATAGCAGATAATTAAGAAAAAGACTGTCTGATGCGCTTAAAAGGACAGTAGTGCCTATTGCAGGTACAAGAGGAAAAGTATGCTTACACCTATAGTAAAAAAGAGCAGTAAGATAGAATTGGTTGACATAATTCAAAATGCGGATACGGATAATTCCGGATGCGGCGTGTATCTCAAATCAGAACGAGGAATAACACGCGTTATGATATATGAGAAGGATATTTTCCGCATTTCATATATTGAAAACGGAGATTTTGACGAAGAGAAAAATGCAGGTCAGGGCGAAGAGTTTCTCGCTCCGGCGGAAGAGATTGAGTTTACCCTTGAAGAGGATGAGGAGTGCATTGTAATCTCGACAGATGAACTGAGCTGCAGAGTGGATAGAGAGACCGCTTCTGTAAGTTTCCTAAAATGCATTGATGACTGTGGAGCGCCTTCTGTGATTTTTTCGGAAGCAGCCAAAGACAGTAAGCAGCTTGACACTTATGACATCTACAAAAATGTAGGCAATATCAAGGTGGAGGAAATCAAAACCGCTGACGGTGTCAAAAAGAGAGTGACTGCTGCGGACAAAGAATATGACAGAACTTTGTTCCATACCAAATTGAATTTTGTACTTGATAAAGACGAGCGAATATTCGGACTGGGTCAGGCTGAGGAAGGCGTGTGGAATCTGCGCGGTACCACACAGTATCTGCATCAGGCCAACCGCAAAATTGCTATCCCGTTTATGATATCGAGCAAGGGATACGGACTTCTGTTTACCACTCAGAGCCCTGCTGTTTTTTCCGACAATGTGTACGGAACATATATGTATACGGTAGCCGATTGTTATCTTGATTATTTCTTTATTGCACCGGAACGCAAGAGCGGCATTGTGGCTGCAATGAGAAGGCTGACCGGTAAGGCTTTGATTCCTCCGAAGTGGGCTTTCGGATATGTTCAGTCGCAGGAAAGATATGAGTCGGAGAAGGAAATCCTTGAGGTGGCAGCGGAATTCAAAAAGCGTGATATTCCCGTAAGTGCGTTGGTACTTGACTGGCTCAGCTGGGAGGACGGTATGTGGGGACAGAAATCCTTCGACAGAAGCAGATTCCCGCACCCGGACAAGATGGTTGAGAAGCTTCATGAGGATGATATTCATTTCATGATTTCAATCTGGCCCAGTATGGACGAAAAGTGTGATAACTATAAAGAGATGGCAGAGCAGGGTAAGCTTTTGAACGGTGTAAATATCTGCAATGCTTTTGATAAGGGTGCTCGTGAATTGTATTGGAAGCAGGCAAACGAAGGTCTGGCAAAATACGGAATTGAGAGCTGGTGGTGTGATTCGAGTGAGCCGATTACACCCGAATGGAATCATTTGGAGAGACCTCTTCCCGAGGTGATGTTCAATGAATATATCAAAACGGCTGAGGATGTGATGCCCGTTGAAAAGTCCAATGCATATGGTTATTATCATGCGCTTGGAATGTATGAGGGACAGAAAAAAGATTATCCTGAGCGACGTATGCTTATTTTGACAAGAAACGGATATGTCGGAAGCCAGAAATTGGGAGTGACGCTGTGGTCGGGTGATACCGATGCATCATGGGATACTTTGAAAAAACAGCTGGTGGCAGCAGTTCAGTTCAGCTTGTCAGGTGTTCCGTATTGGACTTTTGATATAGGAGCCTTCTTTGTGCGCAACGGTATCAACTGGTATTGGAACGGAGATTACCCGGAGGCCAATGAAAATGCGGGCTATCGTGAGCTGTACACCAGATGGTTGCAGCTGGGTGCGTTTTTACCGATGTTTAGAGCGCACGGAACTGATTGCAGACGTGAGCCGTGGGCATTTATGGATGATACAGGTATTTTCTATGATACGATAGTTGATTTTATAAAGCTTCGTTATAAGTTGATGCCGTATATTTACTCTGTGGCTGCCAAGGTTTGGAAGGATGATGAGATGTTCATCAGACCTCTCTTTACGGAATTTGCCGATGAGGCTGTGACGGATATAGCAAATCAGTATATGTTCGGACCGTCTATCATGGTTTGCCCCGTTACCGTGCCGATGTATTACGATGAAAAAGGCGAAGCAATCGAAACAGATAAGAAAATAAGTGTATACCTTCCTTCAGACTGCGGATGGTATGACTGGTGGACCGGAGAAAAATATGAAGGCGGGCAGTGGATTGAGGCTGACGCCGATATCACCAAGATGCCTCTTTTTGTAAGAGAGGGTAGTATTATTCCGGTTGCGGAAGATAAGAATATAAAAGCACTTCGTTTCCCCGGGGAAGACGGAAGCTGCGAAGCATTTGAATTGTATGAGGATGCCGGTGACGGATACGAGTATCTGTCAGGCGGGTATAAAATAACTGAAATTTTGTAAATGTGAAATTTAATGATAATATCTACGGGATATAGATATAGAAAAAGGGTAAAAAAGAAATTATAGTATCAAAAAGATATTACAGAATCAAAATATCGAAGTAATGAGCAGATATTGATTAAGATATTGATTAAGATACTGATTAAGGAGAGATTTCTATGAAGCAGGCAATTGCAGCACCCTTTAAGAGAGGCGTTAATTTCACAATATGGCTTGAGTTTAAGCCCACAGAGCAGGTAGACGAGAACTTTTTCGGTAAGAAGGATTTTGAGAACGTTAAGAAATTGGGATGCGACGTTGTAAGACTTCCCATTCACTTTGAGAATTTCTGCAAAGTGGAGGACGGCTACAAGATTCCCGATAAGATTCTCGGAATAATGGATAGAGTTGTAGAATGGGTTGAGGAACTCGGAATGTATATTATTCTGGATTTCCACAACAGCACCACTGTAGATTCGCAGACCACCGCAGATGTAGAGGATATTTTGGTACCTGTATGGACTCAGATTGCGGAGAGATACAAGGACTCATCAGAGCATGTTGTATATGAACTGATGAATGAGCCTCACGGTATAGAAATCCCCGTGTGGAACGGTATTATTGAACGTTTGTACAACAAAGTACGCAGTATCGACAGCAATCATTATGTGGTTGTAGGCGGTGCTGATTGGAACAGCTTTAATGCGATGCAGCAGCTTCCTAAGTTTGAGGGAGACAAGGTAATCTATAATTTCCATTTCTATGATCCTCATACCTTCACTCACCAGGGTGCGGGATGGTGTCATATGGAGAGAGTGGTAGGTATTCCGTTCCCTTATTCTGCAGACAAGATGCCTGCACTTCCCGAGAATCCTACAGAGCGTGAGGTAGAATGTTTTGAGAAGTATCCTGCGGTAGGAACAATTGAAGCGGTTGTGAAGGATTTTGACCGCTACGCAGAGTTCAGTATCGAAAGAAACGCACCGATTTACTGTGGTGAGTTTGGATGCTTTTCACCTACCACAGATCCTGAACAGCGCACAAACTGGTACAAGATTGTAACCAATCTTTTGGCAGAGAGAAATATCTCAAGAACCAGCTGGGATTATTACGGATCATTTGGTATTTTTGACGGCAGAAAGCATACCTGGCAGGAGGTTCGCGAGAAGGGCATAGGTATATGGCAGTTCCCTGAGGACCTGAATATGGATATCGTGCGTGCGATGGGACTCAACGACCAATTATAATTTTAGGTGGAAACGGCTATGGCAGGAACGGTAATGCACCTGGTGGTGGCAGACAGATTACTGGATATATTAAAAGTGAATAATCCTGCATATTTTTACTGCGGGAATTTGGCACCGGATGCAATCATGGCGCGTAAAAATTATACCCGTGAAATGAAGAGACATACTCATTTCAAGGATGATATTCATCTGTATGAATTTAGGCAGCCCGAAAAGCTAAGCGTGTACATGGATAGACTTATGGCTTTTTTTCACAGCTATGTGGAACCCGAGCGTAAGCACCGGGAAATCTATCTTGGATATTTGACTCACATGCTGGTTGATGAATTGTATTTGTTGCATTTCAGAGACGGATTTGTGGATAAGCTGTTGGATGATGGCAAGGCCCCTACAGATGCCGAGTTCTGGGATCTTTTTACAGAGGATGTGAATCTGGTAGACTGGGAGCTTGTAAGAAGCTATAAGTTTAAGTACAAAATGCCTGACATATTGATGCTTGATGAGCCGTATGAGATAGAGGATTTCATCACAGGCGAAGAGCTTTTGGACAGTAAGGCGTTTATCATCAATAAAAATTTCACGACAAAGCATGAGGCTGAGCCGTTGAAAGTGATGACTATGGAGAGTAATCTCGAATTTATAGAATTGTGCATAAGAGAAATTCCGCGTATACTGATGGATAGATTCGCATTGAACTGTTTAATAGATGGAGACTTGAAGTGAAAAAGGTATTGGTAATAGATGCCCAAGGTGGCGGAATAGGAAAACAGCTGATAACAGAGATTGTGGCAAGAAATCTTTCTGTAGAGATAGTTGCGGTAGGAAGTAATTCGGCTGCAACATCGGTTATGCTTAAGGCAGGCGCGGAGCACGCAGCAACCGGAGAGAATGCAGTGAAGGTTGGATGCCGCACAGCGGATTTTGTGATGGGACCTGTGGGTATAGCCATAGCCGATTCTATGTATGGAGAAATTACGCCTGATATGGCCTGCGCGGTAGGACAGAGCATCGGACAGAAAATATTTATTCCTGTTAATCACTGCAGCAATTACGTAGTCGGAGTATCCAATCTCAATCTTAAAACTCTGATTAAGGAAGCGGTTGATTTCCTCGAGGAATCTCTGAAAAAATAGCAGGATTAATAGGAACAATAAAAGCAATATCGATAAGCCTTAAAATACAGCCCTGCGGGTAAATGTTACTGTGCATAGATAACATTACCGCAGGTTTTTATTTTTCGGAGAATTCATACATTAATCTGTTCCATAAAATAATGTTTTTCTCGGCACATTATATGAAGGTAAGGCAGAAACATTATCCAATTTGACATTAAAATATTTCGCGATAATTATAAAAATTATGTTAAAATAAATGTATTGTGGGAGTTTTTGTGGACTGCCGCTGAATAATAAGAACAAGAGGCGAAATAATGGGACTGATTGTTTGGGGCGAAGGAAGAGAACTGGAAAATTTTATCTTTGAGCTTGAGACATACCACAAGGATGTTGAGATAGAATGTATTGCCACCACCGGGGATTATTATTTCCTGAACAGATATAATGTAAAACGTGAGGGAGAGTTCCCTGTCAGAAAGATTATGTCTTTTGAACACAAGATTGCCATTGCGGTATCTGATGCGGAATATCCTGCCAGAAAGAAAAAGCTGGAGGTAATCGGATACAGAGAGTTCGATGACTTTATCGGCTACCGTATGTTCAACAAGAAAATCTGTGTTATCAATGCGAACTGCTATATGTCTTTCATCAAGAAGTTCCTTAATGAGAATGCCGATTTCAGGAGGGAATACGGTATCTATCCGCTGCCTCCCATTCATGAGAATAAGCTCGGATATATCGGAGATAATATTCTGGCTCACGCAGATGTTTTTATTCATCAGAATATCAAAGAAGACAATGTATTCGGAGAAAAGTTCTCTGATGAGTATACATTCAGCAGATTGAGAAATTCATGCAGACGTATCTGCATTCCCAATTTTGTCGGTGCACTCGAGGGATTTTATCCTACTGTCACCGGACAGATGTACAACAATGTATTTGGTGCGCCTATGTGCTTTGACGACTGGCTCATAGACGAAGCGTACAATATGTACAACGGTAATGTTGAAAATATCAAGTTTTACCTCGAGCATTACAGATTTGACGAGGATGAGATTATCAAGAAGTTCAACGCCATGGTTGATAAGTGGCGTGCACGTGAGGAAAGATGGGATGTTAAGATAGTGGACTTCATCCTGGAAAATTTCCAAAACATAAATCTTTTCGAAGATATCAGCCATCCTGCAGAATGTTTGCAGCACGAGATATGCAGACGTCTGATCGCATTGCTCGGATGTGAGGATACCAACAGAAGCACTCACTATCATATGGGCTGCTGCATGGAGATATTTATGTGGCCTCAGGTGAAGGATATATTGGGCATCAAGTGGCATAAGGAACAGATAAGACTGTACACCAAGGATTATTGCTATCATGATGGTCAGCCCATCAACTTTGATCAATATTTGACAGAATATATCTGGAGAGTGTTTGGTAACAGATAGAGATGTTTTTATAAACGGTATGAGTAAATTAGTCGCGTTTTTTATACATACCAAGATATGCATATACTAAGTTAAGGTGTTAATGAAAAATGTTAAACCCGAAACTACCAGTGATGATAGTCTCGGGTTTATTTTGTGGAGGGACGATGTTAGAGACAATTCAATCCGGTATCTATGAAGTAGTGTGTAATTTGAACACATGTCTGTCAAATTATATACTGGTATTTTTGCTGATTGCGGTCGGACTGTGGTATACGATTCGCACTCGTTTTGTGCAGGTTCGTTGCTTTGGCGAAGGCATGAAAAAGGTGTTTGGAAATCTGTCGCTCAAGGGAAAAAAGAGTGACGGAGGAATGACTTCATTCCAGGCACTTGCCACTGCAATTGCGGCTCAGGTCGGAACGGGTAATATTGTAGGTGCATCGGGAGCCATACTGACCGGTGGTCCGGGAGCAATCTTTTGGATGTGGGTAATTGCATTCTTCGGAATGGCTACCGTATATGCGGAGGCTACACTTGCAATCGAAACCAGAAAACGTGATGATAACGGTGAGATTCACGGAGGACCGGTATACTATATTACCAGAGCGTTCAAGGGAGGATTCGGTAAATTTCTTGCAGGATTTTTTGCAATCGCAATCATATTAGCATTGGGATTTATGGGTTGTATGGTACAGTCCAATTCTATAGGTTCCACCTTTAATACAGCATTCAGTATCCCGGGATGGATTGTTGGAGTAGTACTTGCCGTAGTTTGCGGAATAATCTTTGTGGGCGGTGTGCAGAGACTTGCTGCCGTCACCGAGAAAATTGTACCTGTCATGGCAGGATTGTTTTTGCTCGGCGCGCTGGTTGTATTGATTGTCAGAATTAAGTACATCCCCGCAACGTTTGCAATGATTTTTAAGTATGCATTCCAGCCTCAGGCAATCATCGGCGGTGGCTTCGGTGCTGCTATCAAAATCGCTGTCAGCCAGGGTGCGAAGAGAGGTCTTTTCTCGAATGAGGCAGGTATGGGTTCTACACCTCATGCGCATGCACAGGCAAATGTAAAAGATCCTCACGATCAGGGTGTCGCTGCGATTGTCGGTGTGTTTATCGATACATTTGTGGTACTTACCGTTAATGCACTGGTAGTTATCTCAACACTGTATACCGAGGACGGTATTCTGGCAGGCGGATACGTGGGAGAACTCACCGAGACCATCAGCAAAACCAACCTTGTACAGACTGCTTTTGGTACAGTATTCGGAGAAAAATTCGGAGCGATTTTTGTAGCAATTTGTCTCCTGTTTTTTGCATTTTCAACTGTGCTCAGTTGGAATATGTTTGGTAAGATAAATGCGATATATTTGTTTGGACACAAGAATGCCAAGGTGAGTGTTCTCATATACACACTGATATCACTGGTGTTCATTTTCCTCGGAACACTGATGTCAAATGATATGGTATGGGAGCTGACAGATTTATTTAATAACCTAATGGTAATACCCAATGCGCTGGCGCTGTTCGCACTGACAGGCGTTGTGGTTAAAAATGTACACAGAGGGAAAGTTACAAATAAAAAAGGATAAAAGAAAATGAAAAAGTGGCAGAGAATCAATTATCAGCCGGTGTTACCGCTGGGAGAAGAAGGTAAAAGAATCACCGGTTCTAAGGAACACATTGAGCTTTCGAGAATGGCAGCTGCGGAAGGAATGGTCCTTCTTAAGAATGACGATGATGTGTTGCCTCTGAGCAAGGGAACTAAGCTTGCTTTGTTTGGAAAGGGAACCATTGATTATATTAAGGGCGGTGGAGGAAGCGGAGACGTTACTACCGCATACTTCCATAATATTGCTGACGGAATGGCAGTCAAGGAATCTGAGGGGAAGGTGGAGGTATTTGCCGATACTGTTGATTTCTACAAGGACTATGTTGCTGAGCAGCGTAAGCTTGGTTTCATGGCAGGTATGATTAAGGAGCCTGTTGTGCCCGAAGAACTTCTGGCAAAGGCTAAGGCATTTGCTGATACTGCCGTGATCTCTATCAGCCGTTATTCGGGAGAGGGCTGGGACAGAGGTATAGACGAGACAGATGATATCAGAACCGAATACTCAATGTGGCCAGGCGAGAAGGAACAGAGGGATATCTACAGAGAAGTATTCAATAATAACGATTTCTATCTTACCGACGCGGAAAAGGCTATGATTGATGCAGTAAAGAGTAGCTTCGGCAAGGTAATCGTAGTGCTCAATGTTGGCGGAGTAATAGATACCAATTGGACATTTGAATCAGGTATTGATGCTGTGCTTATGTCATGGCAGGGCGGAATGGAAGGCGGCCTGGCTACAGCTGATGTACTGTGCGGTGATGTCACTCCTTCAGGTCATCTGACTGATACATTTGCAAAAAAACTTACAGATTATCCTTCAACAGAAGGCTTCCATGAGTCTGCAGATTATGTTGTATATGCTGATGATATCTATGTTGGATACAGATATTTCTACACTATCCCCGGAGCATATGATAAGGTCAACTATCCCTTCGGATTCGGCCTTTCTTATACAAGCTTTGCGATAGAGGCAGTCGGTGCTGCATGCAGTGAAGGCGTGATTTCATTCGAGGTGAAGGTGACAAATACCGGACGCAAGCCGGGAAAAGAAGTAGTACAGCTTTATTACAGTGCACCTCAGAATATTTTGAATAAACCTGCCAGAGTTTTGGGCGACTATGGCAAGACCGGTGTGATTGAACCCGGACAGAGTGAGACATTGACTCTGAAAATCAGTGTAAACGATATGAAGTCTTATGATGATGCCGGCAAGATTGCAGACGCATCATGGGTGCTTGAGAAGGGTGTGTACAGCTTCTATATAGGTGATAATGTACGCGATGCTGTAAAGGCAGATTATACTTATGAGCTTGCGGAGAATGTAGTACTTGAGACTACCGGTCACAAGGTAGCTCCCATCCGTGAAATCAATCGTTATGTGTCTGACGGAAGCAGAGAAAAGGTTAATCCTGCAGAGCCTAAGCCGGATACATGCGGACTTGAGAGACAGGGTGCATTTGACCTCGAGGGAATACAGCCCGGAATAAAGGGACTGGAGCAGATATCACTTCTCAAGTACAAGAATGATGCGCTTCAGTTTATAGATGTATATACCGGTCGAATCACTCTCGAAGAGTTTATGGCTTCACTGACCATTGAGGAAAAAATAGATTTACTTGGCGGTCAGACTAATACCGGTGTTGCCAATACCAGCGGTGTCGGTAACAACAGAATACACGGAATACCTAATGTAATGACAGCAGACGGACCTGCGGGTCTTCGTATAATTGAGCAGGTGGGTGTAACCACCACAGCATGGCCAATCGCTACTGCCCTGGCCTGCACCTGGGATACAGAGCTGATTGAGCATATAGGAAGAGAGATTGCTCTCGAGATTAAGGAAAACAATCTCGGACTTTGGCTGGCTCCCGCTTGTAACATACACAGAAGTCCTCTGTGCGGACGTAACTTTGAGTATTTCTCAGAGGACCCTTTCCTTACAGGTAAAGCAGCATCCGCAATTGTGAGAGGAACTCAGTCAGAGCATATCGGAGCCACTCCCAAGCATTTTGCTGCCAATAACAAGGAGACCAACCGCAAGGCTTCGGATTCGGTAGTATCGGAAAGAGCACTCCGCGAGATATACCTCAAGCAGTTTGAGATAATCGTAAAGGAAGCAAAGCCCTATCTGATTATGTCTTCATACAACAAGATCAACGGTGTGGCCGCATCTGAAAATACAGAACTCCTGACAGGAATTTTACGTGATGAATGGGGCTATGACGGACCTGTAACCACAGACTGGTGGACTCTGTGTGAGCAGTACATGGAGGTTAAGGCAGGTAATGACCTTAAGATGGCCAGCGGATATCCTAAACGTATGAAGGAAGCTTATGAAAAGGGATTGATTTCAGAGGATGAGATAGATATTTCTGTCAGAAGAATTCTGGAGATGATACTTAAGATTGATTAAGTATGAGATCGATAGACCTAAGATAGGTAAAGATAATGTTATGGCTTAGTATGGCATTATTGTCGGCATTGTTAGCAGGAGTGACATCCATTCTTGCAAAGTGCGGCATAAAAAAGACCGATTCGGATGTGGCTCCTGGATTTGCTATTTCTATGCAATTAAAAACGGAATTGTGAGCGTAGTGGTTCCGATAGACAAGATGAGTATAGTGGTTACAGTGTTGTTCTCATATATTATCTTTAAGGAAAAGCTCACAAAGAAAGCTATGATAGGTCTGGGGCTGATGGTCATTGCTACAGTATTCATGGCGATATACGGATAGCACTTTTTAGTTAAGGAGTTAATTACTATTGGGTAATTATTAGTCTGGTGATTTGCAAATGTAGGTCATTATTGATATAATGAGTATGTTCATCGGAGGGTGAG
>JAKSRV010000032.1 GCA_024403435.1 Lachnospiraceae bacterium | reverse complement strand
CTTTTGGTTTATATGAAAGACTTTCATGTAATGACAATCTAAAAATTTTTGCGGATATATACGGTATATCGCACAGCCGTATTAGTGAGATTCTTGAGTATGTGGGCTTGGGTGAAGCCGGAAAAAGAGCCACATCAAAATTATCAAAAGGCATGCAGGCAAGGCTTAAGCTTGCAAGAGTATTTATGCATAATCCGAAAATTATTTTTCTGGATGAGCCGACAAGTGGATTAGATCCCCAATCCATGAAGGCCATACACAAGCTGATTCTTGAGAAGAAAAATATGGGATGTACGATTTTTCTGACTACCCACAATATGGAGGAGGCTGCAGCATTGTGTGATACCGTGGCACTTCTTAATGAAGGCAGTATAGTTGAATGCGGTGCACCGGAAGAGATATGCAGAAAATACAATCATCAGAAAACATTGTCGATGCATTTGTCGTCAGGTGAAGAAATCGAATTGCCACATACCAAAGAAGCAGCGGAGAAAATATTTGAACTGCTGAAAATGGGAACAGTGGAGACAATTCATTCATCAGAGCCCAATCTCGAAACAGTTTTTTTGGAAATAACCGGAAGAAAATTGGAGGAAGCATAGATGCGTAACAGTTTGATAATTATTAAAAAGCAGTTGAAAGATACATTAAAAAATAAGACAATACTTATACAGTTTATACTCTTCCCGATAATGACGCTTGTAATGGAAAATGCAATACATATCGAGGGTATGCCGGAGCTATTCTTCACAAAGTTGTTTTCAGTGATGTATATCGGTATGGCACCGTTGACATCGGTTGCTGCTATTATTTCTGAGGAAAAGGAGAAGAATACACTCAGAGTTATGATGATGGCAAATGTGAAGCCATGGCAGTATCTGCTGGGAGTAGGAATCTATGTATGGACTATCTGCATGATAGGTGCAGGCGTGATGGCTACAGGTTTTAGAGGAAGAGATATATTGACATATATGTGCTTCATGGGTGTTGGTTTTGTGATATCAATCGTAGCCGGAGCATGTGTTGGTATTTTTTCAACAAGTCAGATGAGTGCGACTTCATTGGTTATGCCTGTGATGATGGTACTGTCTTTTGCACCGATGCTTTCAATGTTCAATGAGCGTATTGCCAAGATTTCTAAAATATTTTATACGCAGCAGCTTAGAATATGTTTGGATACATTGAGCCTTGATTCAATCAAAAAAGAGACATATATAGTCATGGCTGTAAATATAGTGATCTTGATGGTTTTGTTTTGCGTTACCTATAAACACAAAGGATTAGAGTAATGAAAATAGAAATAGATATTGATGATAAGTATCCTGATATATCGGTGCAGATAAAGGCACCGAGTATCAATCAGGATGTCGAAAAAATAATATCGATGATGCGCATGATCAATATGCAGCTTGCTGTAAAAAGGGAGGATGAGACCTTCCTTTTGGATATTGATAAGATTCTTTATATAGAGGCTGTAGAGCGTAATACATTTGTCTATACCGAGGATACAGCATATGAGTCTGACTTAAAGCTTTATGAGGTAGAGAAAGAATTGCTGGAGCAAAAATTTTTCCGCGTGAGCAAGCAGAGTATTATTAATCTCAGGAAAATCAAGAGCTTAAAGGCTGAGATTAATCGCAAGATTCGCGTTACATTGGTTAATGGTGAGCAGATTATTGTATCAAGAATGTATGCGGATGAATTGAGAAAGTGTTTGGGAGTAAAATGATGGAAGACAGAAAAACAATTTTCAGTTATATAGGGCAGCTGTTTGCGACATATGGAATTATAGTTGTGATATTTATGATTTTTTCAGTGACTATAGGTGATGGGGCAAAAGAGCATTCATCGCTGTTTGAAATAGGGAAACAGGGACTTACACTTGCAACGCTTTTTCAGTTATTAATTCTGGCATTTATTATTACGGTGGCACAGATTCTTTTTCTTACAGACAAATTGATAAAAAATATGAATCTGATAGCCAGAAATGTATGCTTCTTCGGATGCATAGTAGTTGCAATGATAGTGTTTGCTGTTTGCTTTGACTGGTTCCCTGTTACCGAGGTTAAAGCATGGATAGGCTTTGGTGTGTCTTTTGTAATCTGTACAGCATTGAGTATTATCATTAGTAAGCTGGAAGAAAACGCTGAGAATAAAAAGATGGAGCAGGCACTTGCAAAGCTGCAGAGTGATAAGTAAGTGGTTCCGTTTACAGAAGAATATATTATATGCAATTGAAATTTCTGCTAAAATAAGTGAGGAGAACGGAGTAGCAGAGGCCGTGCGCCTAATAGGGGGAATATGGGGAAAATAATCAAGCAACGACGCGTGTTTATGATTTTAATGATAGTGTTTGGTTTCTTACTGAGTTGTACGGTGCTTTTGGCTCTTAATCTGAGTAGGGCTATTGACGAATATCAGAAGGATGAAGAACGTCTTTTATCGCCGCCGATACATTATTATCGTATCGTGGTGAGTAACCCACTTAGTCTGGGAGTTCATGACGGTGAAGGATATGTTCTTGCCAAACTTGAAGCGAGCGAACTTACAACAGACGTCGGAGAATATATTTTACTCCGACAGGACGGAAAGGAACCGGATATCTTTGATAGTGAGGCGTCATCAGGAGCGGAGCCGATGTTTTATGTGCGAGTAAACACGGACAAACTGCGTGTGACCGCATTTGACATTGAACCATGGCTTGAGTCGGATTTTATAGCCGATAATTCAGATTACTTTGATGGTAAGAATGAATATAAATATGCGTTGATTGATATGGAGAATGATACGGACATGATTGTGCCGGAACATGAATATGGTCATCCTCCTCTCAATACAAGTGGTTTGGGAACAAGACTTGCAAAGAGTATGACTGTTGCCATAAGAGCTGTGGATTATTGTTTTATGGCTATATTTGGAATAGCATTTGTAGTGTTTTTGATTTTATTCATTGTATTTAATGTACGGTTTATTAGATTAAAATAATTGTTTTGGTGAAGGTAGATACAATTGAAGGTAACATTTGAACAGGTGGATTCAGTCGAAAAGGAAGAAGCCACCATCCGCGCGATTGAATTGAATAAAGATATTCAGACAGCTATTGATTTGCTTGAGGGTGGAATCGGTAAAATATCTGCGACCAAGGATGGCAAGACATTTCTGATAAAGCATGGCGCGATATATTATGCGGAGTCTGTGGACAAGAGGACTTACATATATACAAAAGATGAGTGCTATGAGACCAAGGAGAGGCTATATGAACTTGAGGAATCGCTGGGAATCTTCTGTGCCAGAGTGTCTAAGTCGATGGTGGTAAATCTTAAAAAGGTGCAAAATGTCACTTCTGAATTTGGTGGAAGAATGGTGGCAACTATGCTTAATGGCGAGGAACTCGTTGTATCAAGAAGCTACGTGAAGGATATCAAAAGGAGGCTGGGAATATAATGAAATACTTAAAAGTGATTTTCCTGCAGGCACTTTTGATAACTGTGGGTATAACATTTGCAATATCGTTGGAAGGACTTATTGAGCATCTAAAGGGTGAGGAAATGTATTTTCAGTGGTACATGCCGGGAAGCGCAATAGTGGGAGGAATACTGTGTGCGATTCCGTCGGCCCTTTTATTGATGAATGTATTTGAAAAAACTAAAAAGCAGTTTATTATCAGAGTCATTATTCATTGTGTACTTCTGTATGTTATCAATTCTTTGATAGGCTGGTTGTTTAAGTGGTTTACCACATGGACAGGATTTATATTTGTATCAATCTCATATTTTGCGGTATACGTTTTTGCCTGGGTTGGTGGATTTATTATTAACAGGCAAGAAGATAAAGAAATCAATGAGGCACTTAAGGATATTCGGGATGATGAATAATTATTGCGAAAAAGTGTTTACAAAAGAGCAACTTAGTATCAAGTTTATGCAACTTGGTAGAGTTGCTCTTTTTTTATGTTGTGAAAAATATTATTGTGCATACATAGACAACAGCAACTCTCAAATAAAGAGTTCAGTAAGGATATATTTGAATAAAGAGGCATTGAAGACAAAATAAATATGAGGTGAATCATGAAGGTAATCGAAGTCGAAGAGTTAAAGAAAAAATACAGAGAGCATCTTGCGGTGGACGGTATTTCTTTTTCGGTTGAGGAGGGCGAACTGTTCGCATTCCTCGGAGAGAACGGAGCCGGCAAATCCACCACCATCAATATGCTTTGCACCATATTGGAGAAGACCGATGGAAATGTAAAAATCTGTGGCTACGAACTCGGTAAGCAGGATGATGAGATAAGAAAAAGAATCGGTATTGTTTTTCAGAACTCGGTACTGGATGGCAAGCTTAGTGTAAAGGAAAACCTTTATACCAGAGGCACATACTACGGATTGAGTAAGAAAGAGATAAATGAAAGACTTGCAGATATTTCCAAATCCTTTGAGATGGATGAAATCTGGAATCGCAAGTATGAGAAGCTCTCGGGCGGTCAGCGAAGACGAGTGGATATCATGAGAGCGCTTATCAATCAGCCGAAGATTCTTTTCCTGGATGAGCCGACCACAGGTCTTGATCCGAAGTCGAGAAAACTTGTGTGGGATTACATTAATTTCCTTCGTAAGGAGCAGGGAATGACTATTTTCCTTACCACACATTACATGGAGGAAACCAGGGATGCGGACCATGTAGTGATTTTGGATAAGGGAAAAATTGTCTGCAAGGGAACACCTGCTGAGCTCAAATCAAAATACACTCACAACAGATTTGTGTGGTATACGGCTGAGAGCGATGCGGCAATAAATGTGCTTGAATCAATGAAAGCGACAAGAGTTGAGTATGATGTTGACCACTACAATTCGGTGGTGGAGGGTAATCTGACAGAGCTTATTTATGAGCGAAGAGATGTGATTACCGATTACGAAATTATCAAGGGCAGCATGGATGATGTGTTCTTAAATCTAACAGGAAAAGAGTTTGCATAGAAGAAGTTCATATGCGGAGGAGCATATGAATAATTGTTGAAAGGAAGATAGATATGAGAGGATTTATTGGTTTTACCAAAAGAAATATGATGCTTTATTTCAAGGATTTGATGGCGGTGATTTTTTCAATGCTTACATCAATTATCGTATTTGCTCTTTATCAGTTGTTTTTGAAAGGTACATTCGTTGATTCGATTTCAAGCTCAATGGAAGGGTTGGAGAGTTTTATAGCAGCCTCAGATATTGATACGCTTGTGAATGGAATATTACTTACAGGAATAATGGGAAGTGCGATAATTACTGTTCCGTTTAACTGTCTCAATACCATCGTTAAGGATCGTGAAAATAAAATTGACTATGATATTTCGGCGACACCGCTTAAGCGTTGGCAGATAATTTTGTCATATTTTACTGCTTCAACCTTCTGCTCGGTTATCATGGTGGCAATAGTTCTTACAGTTGGATTGATTTCGCTTACTGTAATGGGTGATACATATATTTCTGCAGAGAGTGTTGCTATGCTCTACGGTATGGATATTGTCGGATCGGTATCATCAACTGCATTCTTTATGATAATTATGTTGATGTTCAAAAATACTGCAGTAAGCTCGGCATTTTTTGGAATTCTGTCTGCGGCAGCCGGCTTTGTTATAGGTGCTTATATTCCTACATCAAATTTTAGTGCTACTGTTCAGACTGTATGTAACCTGTTCCCTGCGAGCCATGTGACAGTAATGTTCAGACAGCTGTTGCTCAGAGGAGTGGTAGATCATATCAATGATGGAATCGGTGGAGTTGATAACGGTGCTTTTGCAGAGGCAATACGACATACATTTTCATTCGAGGCATATCTTTTCGACGGCAATGTTACTAGTAGAACATCATTGATGTATATAGGTGTGTTTGCATTTGTTTGCATAATAATAATGACTGTGCTTTACAGTAAAACCTACAAGAGAAAGTAGCGGCATAGTAAATGTGCGGATATAAATAAGATATGAGTAAATAAAGACATGAATTAAGATATAAATATATATTAGATTATAAATAAAAATATAGATATAAATAGTGGGATATTTTCATAGAAAACATATACGGATTAGGATATATTAGTATTATGTGCGAAAGCAAATATTAAATATATACTAACCGTATATTTTTTTTGAGGAGGATTCGAGATGCCTTTTATTGACGCTAAAATTACACTTGAACTTGACGATGCACAGAAGGACAGCCTGAAGACTAAGTTTGGCAAAGCAGTCTCTTTGATAGGTAAGCCTGAGAGCTATCTTATGGTAGGTATCGATGACGGATACGATCTTTATTTTGCAGGCAACAAGCTCGATAAGGGAGCTTATGTGTCGGTGAGCCTGTTCGGTAATGCATCTTCAAGCGCATATTCAAATATGACCGCAGAGATTTGTAAGATTATGGAGGATGAATTCGGGATACCGTCAAATAAGGTCTATGTTACCTATCACGGTGTGAATGACTGGGGCTGGGCCGGCAGGAATTTCTAAGTTGAGTTGGTGGCTTTTTTGAAAAATATGTATGAAAGTTACCCAGACAGATAAACAGAATTAATAAATAACAAAAGAAAAATAGCACAAGAAAAAAATATATAAAGAAAAATAGAAAAAGACATAATAGCAGAGAAGGATTCAAGGAGAAAAAATATGAAAGAATATATCAAGTGTGCAAACCCCTATATGCCTCTTTGGGAGCATGTTCCGGACGGAGAACCCAGAGTATTTGAGCACAATGGAGAGAAGAGAGTATATGTGTACGGCTCTCATGATATTGAGATTACTCAGTACTGTGGACGCAACTATGTAGTATGGTCTGCACCTGTTGATGATCTTACCAACTGGAAATGTCATGGAGTGGCATATGAGACACATTATGATTCAGTGCTCTATGCACCTGATGTTGTTAAAAAGGGTGATACCTATTACATGTATGCGGCAGAGAAAAAGGGAAGCCTGGTAGTGGTTGCAAGTTCAAAGAATCCCTGGGGACCTTTTGAAAATCCTGTAGAAACCAAGCTTGGTTTCGATCCCGGTGTGCTTGTAGATGATGATGGTAAGGTATATGCATATTGGGGAGGCTGCGCAGCACCCTGCTATATCGTAGAGCTTGAAGATGATATGGCTACCTTCAAGGAGGAGACCTTGGTATGCAATCCTCTCGGACATTCTACATGTCCTTGGGATCCGGTTGATGACGGACATATTAATCTTATCGACGCTTTCTTCGAGGCATCGAGCCCTCGTAAGGTAATGGGCAAGTATGTATATCTGTATTCAAAGCGTTATGAGAAGCCTATCCCGGAGCTTGGTGTATATGATGCCAACAACGGATTCCTCTCATATCGTTTCAGTGATTCACCCTTTGGTCCTTTCCACGACGGCGGAGATATCAGCTTCAACGGTGGTGAGATTTTGAAGGATGCAGAAGGATGCGGTACCCAGACTTACCAGTGGGGTAATAACCATGGTTCTATCATGGAAGTAAACGGAAAGTGGTACATTTTCTATCATCGTCAGACCGGAACCAACGAGTACTCACGTCAGGCTATGATGGAGCCTATCGATGTGGCTATGGGTGTTGATGGAATGCTGTATATCGGTGATGTAAAATATCTCAATGGAGAGCCTGTGTCTTCGGGTGTTGTAGAGATGACTTCTCAGGGACCTCATATCAATGGTCTCGATGCGCGTAAGTGGATTTCTGCAGGCTATGCCTGCCACATCTATGGCAGCAAGACTCGCGCTTATGTTAAGCCCGGTTATGAGCAGATTGATGAGATTTCAACCCCTGTGGTAGGTATGTCATCAGGTACTACCGTAGGATTCAGATATCTTCAGTTCGGTAACAACGGACCCAAGACAGTGACAGTAGTACTTGACGAGCATAAGGACCTCAAGATTAATGTTCGTATTGATTCTTACAGAGGACGTATTGTATCAAGCTTTGAGGCTGCGGCGGGTGAAGCTGAGAAGACCGCAGAAATCAATACCGGTGTAGTTGGTAAGCATGCGGTATACTTCGAGTTTCTTTCAAAAGAGGACGGAGAGGTTGCAGAGTTTGACAGATTCACTTTTGACTAATCGAATAGAAAAGTATTGTTAGAAAAAAGCAATAAAATGACATAAAGAAGCGCACGAATCGCGTATTATAAGCCCCCATAGTGTGATATTATTTTTATACAAGTAATTCACATTATGGGGGCTGTGTTTTGTCACAGAATAGGTAGCAATATGATTAATAAATTAAGAGAACAGATAAATAAATATTTTGTCGGAAAAGAAGCGGTTGTGGATGATGCTTTGGTGTGTCTGCTCGCGGGAGGACATCTCTTGATAGAGGATGTTCCGGGAGTCGGAAAAACTATGCTTGCACGTACACTTGCGTCAAGTATTAAAGCAAGTTTCGGACGCATTCAGTTCACTCCCGATACTTTGCCGGGAGATGTTCTTGGTGTGTCGATATTTAATATGGGTACCAGAGAATTTGAATTTCATGAAGGCGTGATTATGAATCAGATAGTGCTCGCGGATGAAATCAACAGAACCTCGCCCAAGACCCAGGCAGGAATGCTTGAAGCTATGGCTGAGGGACAGGTTACGGTTGATGGCAACAGAATGCCTCTGCCCGAACTTTTTATGGTAATTGCGACACAGAACCCTTCTGAATTTATCGGTACATTCCCTCTTCCCGAGGCGCAGACTGACAGATTTTTGATGCGCATCAGCATAGGCTACCCCAACGAAGCTTCGGAAATCCTGATGGCGAAAAAGCACATCAGCAGAGAACTCGAAGAAGAGGTAAAGCCTATATGTACCGCGGCTGATATTATTAACATGCGTGAGCAGGTGCAGGCGGTAAAGGTGAGTGACGCTGTTCTTGCTTATATCAGAAACATAGTTGATGCTACTCGCAATGACGGACATTTTGTCAACGGTGCCAGCCCGAGAGCTTTTCTGGCATTGGTGGATGCTGCGCGTGCAAAGGCATATCTCGAAGGCAGAGATTTCGTCAAGCCCGATGACGTAAAAGCAGTGGCATTAAATGTTCTTCATCACAGACTTACACTTACGCCCGAGGCGCGCATCAAGTCTGAGGGACTTGATAAGGTGCTTAGGAATCTGATTATTTCGACGAAGATTCCGATGTAGTGGATACAATAAACCTAAGCTGATAACGAATATGATATCGGTATTGGGCGGATGTAGATTATGTGGGGGCTGTGCATGTGGCGAAATAGAATAATATTTATCATATTGTGGATATTATCCGTAGTGGGGATCAGTATGTTCGGCGGTCCTGTCAGCTATGGTCTGTTTTGGCTACTCACATCTATCCCGGTCGTATCTTTGGCGTATCTATTATTTGTTCTGGCTACGTATAGAATTTATCAGGAGATTGGTACCAAAAATCCGGTGGCCAATCATAAGATACCTTACTATATCACTCTTCAAAATGAGATGCCGATACTTTTTGCCGGCATCAGAGTGATGTTCTACAGCTCATTTTCGGATATCGAAGGAGTGACCGACGATTACGAGTATGAGCTTTCTCCCAAATCGGGAATCAAATTAGAGACAGACCTTATATGTAAATATCGCGGCGAATACGAGGTTGGTATCAAGAGAATAATTCTTACCGACTTTTTTAGGCTGTTTAGATTTTCATTCAAAAATCCCGAACCGTTGCGAGTGATAGTAAAGCCGAATTTAGTGTCTCTTGAAAGCATAAGTGCCGGTGTACTGGCTGAGGAGCATCTGCGTGAGGCGAGAAAAAATGTCACCAGGCCTGATGTTATTACCCGTGAGTATATTGCCGGTGACAGTATCAGAAAAATCAATTGGAAGGCTACTGCTTCGAGCGATAGATTACTGGTAAGACGTGATGAGGGTGAGGAGAAAAGAGGAATACTTTTGCTCCCTGATACATGTAGATATTCCAATGATGAGCATGACTATATACCTGCGGAGAATCGTGTGCTTGAACTGATTCTTGCTTTGAGTCTTTACTATGTAAAGCAGGGTATACCTGTCAGAATGCTTGCACTGCAAAAGAACGGAGAACTCTTATATCATACCGTCGACAACGAGAGTAGTTTTGAAAAATTCTATTCTGTTGTATCGGACATTTATTTTGATGACAGATTCACTGCTGATGAGCTTGCGCTCAGTCTTGCCGGTATGGGGGTGACTGCGGAGGAGAGCAATGCAGTGGTGATAGTCGGAAATGAAGACGCCCATGCAGGAAAGCTGATCAACTTCCTGGAAACATCGGGAGTGACGGTTAATACCTATGTGGCTAATCCCGAAAGTTCATTGGAGGAATCCGTATGAGCGACAAGAGAATAAATAAAAAAGACATATTAAATATCGTATATCGAGTAATGTATATGTTTCCGTTGAGTATGGCTGTCATTGCAGAGCTGCGAGTATATATCGGAGATTTGCTGGAGACGGAGAAGTATGCTTATATTACGGAGAATCCGGCACTTCAGGGTGGTGTATATGCCGGTATGGTTTTGCTGGCATTGTTGGTCGCATTCCTGGGAAGCCTGGTTATTACTCTGTCAAAATGGACCAAGGTTGCGTGTGCTGTGATTGTACCGACAGCTATGATAATTGTGATGATTATGAGAGTGGTGCCTGAGAGATTTACAGTGGCAGGGTTACTGTGGCTGGTGCCTGTTTTGCTTGCGGACATTGTTCGTGAGTTCCTAAAAAAGGAAGGCGAGAGCAAGGTTGTATTTTTATTACCTTTTTTGCTTGTTTCTTTTTTGATGGTGGCATTTATTCCGTCTTCGACGAAGCCTTTGGATTGGAGCGGTGTAGTCGGAGTGTATGAAAGAATAGTAGAGCGAAGCAAGGAGTTTTTCGGAAAGTTTGAGTGGAGAGGTTCGGACTACAGCACCGCTGAGATTGGCTTTGACGGCAACAGTGGTCTGTTCAAAAAACTCAGAACGGGCCACGACAAAGTGATGGTGGTCAATCGCGAGTATCCTGCTTCCGGTGCGCTGTATCTGGCAGGTAAAGTATATTCTGATTTTGACGGTAATAACTGGACTCAGCATCAGGTTTTGGCAGACGAAAATGCATACGGACGTATGATGGATACTTTGGAGACCAGGTGCGCAATCGAGGATACATATCCCTATAATCTGAAGGAAGTATACAGCAGTGTAAAGGTAGACATCCGTATAAATGATGTTCGAACTCCTTATGTATTCCTTCCGAGCAAGATGGTGGTAGGGGCCGGTAACAGATTCCCGATAGTGTATGATGGGGACAATATTCTTTTTGAGGAGACCAAGACTTATGGTTACGAGTACAGCTTGACCTACTATATGCTGAATCGAAACGGTGAGGACCTGATTAAGAATCACAGAGAGATTACTGAAGAAAACTGGGACAGACTTGCTATGCAGCTCAAGCCGAGTGCGGGAGAGGTATATTCAATCGACGATTACTATAAGTATCGAGAAAATATGAAGGCAATCTATGGGCAGGTACCTGAGTTGTCTAACGAGGTAGAAGCACTGATTGCAGAGATTACCGCAGGAGCTGAGACCGATTATGAGAAGGTTTGCCTGATAGAAAGCTGGTTGGCATCTCATGTATATACACTTGATGTTGGAATTAAAAATAAGGGTATAAACAGTGAATCGGAATTCCTGGATTATTTCTTGTTGGAAAATACTGAAGGCTACTGCACATATTATGCCACTGCGTTTGTTCTGATGGTCAGAGCTGAGGGAATTCCTGCCAGATATATTCAGGGATACAGAGTTCCGAGCAGCGGTAAAAAAGAAATTGAAGTAATGTCAGATATGGCGCATGCATGGCCCGAGGTATATTTTGAAGGCGTAGGCTGGATTAGATTTGAACCTACACCGGGATTTAGCTCTGTAGCTACCTGGGGAGCACCGTTGATGTCTCCGGAATATTACGACGAACTTGAAGCTGCAAGTACGGTTGAGATGCCCGAGGAAGTAAACGAAGTCGAGGAAGAGATAGTAGAGGAAATCAAGCCGTATGACAATACAGAACAGCTTGAGGAAGAAGCAAGACTCAGGGCGGAGGCACAAAAAAGACAGCAGATGATTGCTATCATAGTGCTGGCTACAATCGGAGGATTATTGGTGATATGCCTGTTGGCAATCTGTGTTCGTCTGATTGTGAGAAGTGTGAAGTACGATCGAATGAGCAAAGATGGAAAGCGAATAGAAATATGTCGCAGATGTATGCTCGTATTGGATAGTCTGGGAAAGCGCCCGGAACAGGGTGAAACATTGACCGAATTCGGTAAAAGAATATCCGCGGAGACAGATTTCAATAACATGCTTTTCATAGATGTTTATGAGCACATGATTTACAGGAGCGGAAGCGATGTAAAGGTATCTGTGCTTGCTGACAACTATGAGGCTGTAAAGAAATTGCTCCGCGGAAGAAAAAAATCAAAAGCAAGACTGAAATTTGCATTTGGAGTAGTCTTTGACAGAAAAGTAATATAGGTGAAATCTTAGTTGAAATAGATTTCAACCTTGCCCATTCCATTCTCAACATGGAGGTTGAGACGGGGAGCGGTAGGCTCGGTGCTGGGATTGCCGTGACGAACGATCTGACCCATTCCGTTTTCTTCAGTCATAGCTACTGACCAGCTTGAAGGAAGATAGATGTTGATGTGACCAAATCCGTTCTCGATGCTGAGATTTGCCTGGTCGTTCAGCATTTTTACATCTTCAAAATATACGGTGAGACCACCGAAACCGTTCTCGATATGTCCGTTGCAGAATTCGGTGCCGCGGATGTAACGAGTCTGCTCGCCAAAGCCGTTTTCGATATGGAAATTGTTGCCTACCACGCTGTCGGTATAGGTTCCTGCGCCGTTGCCATGACCGTCACCGTAGATGGTCTTGACATTGGGATTGCCCTGATAGTTGCCATCCTGATAAGCATTCTTTTCTTTGATGGCGAGCTTGATGCGCTTCTTGAGACCGCCGAAGATAAGCTCAAGTCCTACACCGATTACTACGGAAGCCACGATCATCATCCAGCTGGGAAGCTTCTCGGGAATACCGATATCACATCCGCGATAGAGGTGGAGCAGATGTGCTGCGCTGATGAGCAGGGGTACGAAATGGAAGCCGATGAGGGATCTGATAAATATTGCTGCAAAAAGCGCAGTCATGAGTACCAGATAAATGTTGCCGGGAATGATTCCTGATGAAACAAGGATTGCTCCTACACCGATAGCAAGTAATGCTACGCCCCAGAATATTGCGTTCAATTTGAATACTGTATGTTTTTTCATAATTTATACCTCATATATTAATCAAAGATAGTTGTTTATTGTTATTGCTGCTTCATTTTTTCAAGAAGCGGCTTGTAATAGTTACGTGATACATAAGATTTTTTTACGGAGCCCGAAAATTCTATTTCACTGGAGCCTGTTATATTTTTATGGATACATCTGATTTCTCTGGTATTGAGAATCGTAGATTTTGATACCCTGAAAAAATAAAACGGAAGCATTTCTTCAAGCTCGTATAGTTTTTGTTTGGTGTGAAAGATTTGATCCTTGGTGTGGACAATGACCAGGCCGCCGTCCGTTTCAAGGAAGATGATCTCTGAGAATTTCAGGTAGTAATCTGCTTCACCGTTGAAAACCTCCAAAGCTCCGGATGCTTTGGTGATTCCCGAAAGCTGCCTCTGCAGCTCAAGCATGTCTTCGTCAAGATTCTTGCAGCGAAGTACGATCTCATTCTCTGAAATATTCTCATCCACTTCGATTCGAAATTTCATATGATCTCCTCGTTTCTAGGTTATGACCTCATTATAGTGGAAAAAAAATAAAGGTAAAGGGCTTTTGCGCGACAGGTAAAAAAACGGGGGTAAGAGGTAAAGATATGCATAGTAATGGTTCCATTTAGATGCATTTTTTATTATAATAATTAAGGTCCGTTGTAATAGATTTTTACAAGATACAGACATAAAAGAAGGTAAGAAAATGAGCATGTTGGCAATAATTACTGCCCGCGGCGGCAGTAAGCGTATACCTAAAAAGAACATAAAGGAATTCCTCGGAAAGCCTATAATAGCATATTCAATCGAGACCGCTATCAATTCAGGGGCATTTGATGAGGTAATGGTTTCGACCGACAGTGAGGAGATTGCAGAAGTTGCGAGAAAATACGGGGCATCTGTACCGTTCTTCAGAAGCAGTGAAACTTCAAATGATTTTGCTACAACTGCTGATGTATTGGCTGAGGTGGTTGAGAAGTATAAAGAGATTGGCAAGGAGTTTGATTACATTGCATGTATCTATCCTACCGCTCCTTTTGTGACAGCGAAAAAACTTGAGACTGCAGCAAAGATGCTTGCAGAATCGGATGCTGATTCACTTATGCCGGTTGTGCGTTTCGGATTCCCTCCGCAGCGAGCTCTTGCCGTGCGTGATGGATTGCTTGCATTTGAAAAGCCCGAATATGCATTGGCAAGAAGCCAGGATTTGGAGCCGTTATATCATGATTGCGGACAGTTCTATTTCCTGAGAACGAGTTCTTTTGCAGAGCAGCACGCGCTGATAATGAAGAAGACTATTCCGTATGAAATGCCGGAAGAGGAGGTTCAGGATATAGACAATTATTCGGATTGGAATATGGCTGAGCTTAAATACAAAATGTTTATAGAAGAGAATGACGGAGAGCAGTAATGTATCATTTGTTTGAGAAAATAAATAACGGTGAAGTGTATGTTATTGCTGAGATGAGCGCAAATCATGGCGGTAGTATCGACACAGCATTGGAGATAGTCAGAAAAGCAAAAGAGGCAGGAGCCGATTGCTTAAAGATACAGACCTATACAGCTGACACACTTACCATTGATTGCGATAATGAATATTTTCAGATTCACGGCGGTCTTTGGGACGGATACAAGCTTCATGATTTATATAAAGATGCCAACACTCCTTGGGAGTGGCACCGTGCAATTAAGGATGAATGTGACAGAGTGGGTATTGATTTTTTATCAACACCGTTTGATAACACCGCTGTTGATTTCCTTGAGAAGCTGGGTGAGGAGGCATATAAGATTGCAAGCTTTGAGCTGCCCGATATACCGCTTATCGAGTATGCGGCATCCAAGGGAAAGCCTATGATTATCTCCTGCGGTATGGGTAGCGTTCAGGATATACAGGATGCGGTTGACGCTTGCCACAGAGTAGGTAACGACCAGATTGTTTTGTTAAAGTGCTGTAGTGAATATCCTGCAAATTGGGAGGATATGCATCTTGCCAACATCCCTGATATGAAGGAGAGATTCAATGTACCGATAGGTTTGTCAGACCACAGCGAGGGAAGCATAGCAGCAGTTGTCGGTGTATCTATGGGTGCTGTAGTTATAGAAAAGCACGTAAAAATAGATGGAGTAAAGAGTGCGGACAGTGAGTTCAGTATGACGATGGAAGATTTTGCAGATATGGTCAGCAAAATCAGAACCGCTAAGAAGATAGCCGGCGGACCGGAGTACGAGCTGTCTGAAAAAGAGAAGTCATCGACAATCTTTAGAAGAAGTCTTTTTGCGGTGAAAGATATCGCTGAGGGAGAGGTATTTACCGATAAAAATATTCGCTCAATCAGACCGGGATACGGTATAGCTCCCAAGCATTTGAAGGATTTGGTAGGTAAGAAGGCGCCCAAAGCGATTAAGCGCGGAGAACCTATCACAACAGATATATTGAAGGATAGTGTCAACTGAGTTTGATACTGTGAGTGACTCGAAATACTCTGTATTTCACAGGTAGTGAGGATATGATATGAAAATATTATGTTTGTCAAATAATGCATGCGCCGAGCCTCTCTGGAAATGGTTGGAGGAAAAAGGTCATGAGGTTATAAGAGCAAGCGAAAAGTTAGATATTGATTGGTGCCGTGATGAACAGTTTGACCTGGCTGTCAGCTATACCTATAAGTATATTTTGACAAAAGAGCTTTTGGATGCGCTGAACGGAAACGTAGTTAATATTCATAATTCATATCTGCCTTTTAACAGAGGAGCGTCTCCGAACCTTTGGAGCATTGTGGACGGAACCCCGAGAGGTGTGACACTTCACTATATGGATGAGAAGCTCGATCGAGGATATATAATATGCCAGAAGTTGGTGACAGAAGGCGATGGTGATACTTTGGCATCCAGCTATGCGAATTTGGATAAATGTGCGATAGAGATGTTTAAGAGTGCATTCGAAGTATATGACTATTGGCAGGATATGAAGAAGCTTCCCGAGGGCAAGGGAACATATCATTCTGTGAAGGATACAGAATATATCACATCGCAGATAGACACATATGATATGAAGATTGATGAGTTGTTGACTAAACTTGGAAAGAGACAGTAGATTTTTATGGATAGCAAAACAGTGTTCTTAAGAGCGGATATGAATTCGGAGATAGCTACAGGTCATGTTATGCGGTGCCTGTCTATTGCGGATGCAATCACTGCGCTCGGAGGACGCTGCATTTTTATTTCAGCTGACGAGAATCCGGGGGAGCTGGTTCGTTCCAAAGGATATGATTTGATTTCACTTAATACTGATTGGAAGCATATGGAAGAAGAAACAGAGATTCTTTTGCCTTTGCTTAAAGAGTATAATGTGGCTTCACTTATAATAGATACATATCAGGTTACTGCCGGATATATGTCGGCAATGACAAAATCCGTGCACACTTATTATGTGGATGATTTGGATTTATTTGACTACGATGTTAATGATATAATTTGTTACGCGGTGTATGCTGATGATTTGTACAAGGAGCGTAACAGAGACAAAAATATACTTGCGGGACCCGGATATACTCCGCTTAGAAAAGAGTTTATCGGTTGTGCAGAAAAAGTAATTTCCGAGAGTATACAAAACGTACTCGTCATGAGTGGCGGAACCGATACATACGGAATGATAGAAAAGATTGTGGACAAAATTGTGGCTTCACAGCGTAAATGCAAAACAGTTGCGATTTGCGGAAGACTGTATGAGGGTGCTGATTTATTAAGAGATAAGTATCACAATTATGAAAATATAGAGATAAAAAATTCTGTCAACAATATGAAGGATTGGTTGGAGTGGGCTGATTTGGTAATAACCGCAGGAGGATCTACATTGTATGAAATCTGTGCGGTCGGAACTCCTGCGATTACCTTCTCATTTGCGGATAACCAGTATGGCAATGTTAAAGGCTTTGAGAAGAGAAATATAATGCGCTATGCCGGTGATGCCAGGTATGATGATGTCGCGGAAAATATAAATAAATTGATTGATGAGTACGCGAGTGGGGCTGTCAGAAAAGATTTGTCCGTAAAAGAACAGGAGCTTGTTGACGGTAAGGGCGCAGAAAGGATTGCTAAAATCATATTAAATGATTAAGTATATAAATATTAGCTTATATCAAGGAGGAAACAAAAATGGCAAAATATGTATGTCCCGTATGTGGTTATATTCATGAAGGTGATGAGGCACCTGAACAGTGTCCCGTATGCCATGTAAGCGGAGAAAAGTTTAAGAAGGTTGAGGGTGATCTTACTCTTGCGGTTGAGCACGAGTTTGGTGTATATGCCAAGACCGTAAAGAATAACGCAAATATCAGTGAAGAAGACAAGAAGTACATCTTCGATCAGCTTATGGCTAACTTTAAGGGTGAATGTTCAGAAGTTGGTATGTATCTTTGCATGGCTCGTATTGCACACAGAGAGGGATATCCTGAGATTGGTCTCTATTGGGAGAAGGCTGCTTTTGAAGAAGCTGAGCATGCAGCTAAGTTTGCAGAGCTTCTCGGCTCAGAACTTGAGCCTAATATGAAGGCTACAACCAAAGATAATCTTGCATGGAGAGTTGAGTGCGAATTTGGTGCTACTCAGGGCAAATCTGATCTTGCAGACTGCTGTGATAAGTACGGCCTCACAGCAATCGAGGACACCGTAAGAGAGATGGCCCGCGATGAGGCAAGACACGGCAAGGCACTCAAGGGAATGCTCGAGAGATACTTTGGTTAAGCATTAAGCCATGCCATATCGTAAAATAGAAAGCTCATCCCCGGTTTACCGGAGGAGGAGCTTTTTATTTTGCGATATGATACGGCGCAAGCCGTCCATGAGGATGAAGCGAAGCGAAATCCGAATGGAGCATGGCGAATTCCGGATTTTTGCTGTAATGTATAGAAAGCTCATCCCCGGTTTACCGGAGGAGGAGCTTTTTATTTTGCGATATGATACGGCGCAAGCCGTCCATGAGGATGAAGCGAAGCGAAATCCGAATGGAGCATGGCGGAAATATAAAGCCCATTATTTGCAGGCTTCGGCGGTAGTAAATTCTTATGTACTATAAAAATATTTCAAATTATAAATGTGAATTAAGTGTGTTTTTTTGAGAGTTAGTATTGAAAAGATATAAATCAAGGAGTATATTCCTAATCAATTTATTTGCCACGTTTTAGTGTAGTCGATTGAAATGCGACAGATAAAAGATTGATAATGAGGAGAATGATTATGAAGAAAAAAGTGTTTGCAATGATGATGATGGGAGTTTTGGCATGCAGTATGGTTGCTTGCGGAAGTCAGCCTGCCGAGAATCACAGCAACGAGAAGGAAGAAAAAGAAGATAAAGAAGATAAAGACGATAAAAAAGACAAGGATGAAAATAATGATGGAGAATCAACAGATGAGGAGTCTTCAGTTGATTCAGATATCATTGTTGCGGTAGATGGAGATGAGTGGAAGGATGTAAGAGCAGCATATAGCGAGCTTGTAAAGAATATGCAGGCTTACGTTGCTGATTGCGATGCATTGAGTAAGGAATATATCGCATACGATTATATGTACTTTGATTATGATGGGGACGAGAAAAATGAGGTAATTCTTTATCTTGAGTATCGTGAAGATGACGAATATTACAGAGATGTAGTATTTATGAATTATTTTGAGGAGCGTAAAGAAGTTGGAATATTTGGAATCAGCTATGCAGAAGTAAATGATAGTTCATTCTATGCTGAATATGATTCTAAGATGGCCAGATATTCATGGCCGAATACAAATGAATCATATTTGTATTCTGTTGCTGTAAGGGACGGAAGCTTGATATATGTATTAGAGGATGCATATGATTATTTACTTGTGGAGCTCGAGGAAGCAGGATTGCATCCCATTCCTTTACATGGTGATTGGGAGCTCCTTCCTGAGGATTAATAGCAAATTTATATTTAATAAGTATATAAAAGTGCCGGGTAGCTTAACTACCTGGCACTGTAAAAATCAATCATATGGCTATGAGCGAGCTTCATTTTATTCAGATCCTGAAATCTGTGATCGGCATCCTCGATAGCTATAAATTCAATAACATTTTCGTCGGCAAATTCTTTGCTGGCTTCTACCGGGACTATCTCGTCCTTTGTGCCATGGATGATTAATATATCATCGGCATAGTCGAGGTAGTCCCATTTTCTTATGTCTGCTTCCTTGAGGCTGTCGAGAAAGTTCTGATCGATCATTACCTTACGGTCAAATCCTGCCATTACATCCTTACCTTTTGCGAGGATGGCTTTGTTTTCCTCTGTGCAGATACGTTCCCACATAACATCACCCATTGTAATAGCGGGACAGCGAAGAGCTACTTTTCTGAATGGGTTGGTGCCGTGGTCGTGGATATATTTAAGGGTCATATATCCACCAAAACTTGTTCCGTACAGACAAATATCTTCTACATTCATCTGTGCTTTTATATAATCAAGAACCATTGTCAGATATGTATCACAGTCTTCAAGAGTGAGTTTCTTACGCACGTCGCTACCGTGGCAGGGCCAGTCAAATACGAAGAGAGCAGTTTTTTTCATCTTAGAAAGCATGGCTTCAGAGAAACGTTCTGCAGCCTTATTGTCCTTGTGACCGCCGAAGCCGTGAGCAAAAACTATCACGTGCTGAGTATCTCTGAAATTATCACAGAATACCTTGCACTTAATACTGTATCCGGGATTATTGATATCTAAATATTTAACCACTGTTTTGAATCCTTTCGAAAATCTTCTTGTATCGTAGCGCAAAGGGAAGATTTATTCAACTATCATGTTGACGATTTGAAAACACATTTAACGATATTGACATAATACCCTATGGGGGTATAATATTGTTGCACGACATACCCAGAGGGGGTATATAACATGCGATTAATCAGAGGTGAAGTATTATGGCTGAAAATATAGAAGAGATGTGTCCGTATTGCTCAGGCAAGCATAAGGACAGAGAAGATAAGGAAATGAAGGACCTCATGAACCGCCTTAAGAGAATTGAGGGACAGGTTCGAGGCGTGGAAGGAATGTTGGAGTCGGGCGCTTATTGCACTGATATTTTAATGCAGGTTTCGGCTATTAATTCGGCACTCAATAGCTTTAATAAAGTATTGCTGGCAAATCATATGAAGAGCTGCGTGGCTGATAATATCAGAGAAGGTAATGATGAAGTCATAGACGAGATTGTTACGGTCATGCAGAAGCTGATGAAGTAGGCTGAAGTAATTCGAGTATTATTGTTTGGAGAACTAGTGCCGCGGTTTGCACGCGGAATGGAGATTTATATGAAGCAATATACAGTTACAGGGATGAGCTGCGCGGCCTGCCAGGCTAGGGTGGAGAAGGCGGTAAGTGCTGTCCCGGGAGTGGAAAGCTGCGCTGTCAGTCTGCTTACCAATTCAATGGGCGTAGAAGGTGATGCAATGCCTGAAGAAATAATTAAGGCTGTCGAGAAAGCCGGATATGGTGCATCGCTGAAAACAGGAAAGAGTAGTGGGACATCAGGCAGTGGCAGCAATATAGGCGATGGTACAGTCGGAAATGGTGCGCCGGGTAATAATATGTCGGGAGTTAATTCAGATGAACTGTCTGATACAGAGACACCGAAAATGCGGAAGCGCCTGATTGCATCGTTAATTCTACTGATACCTCTTATGTATGTATCTATGGGGCATATGATGTGGAATTGGCCGCTGCCTCCCTTTATGATTGGCAACCATATTGCAATGGGCTTGTATGAATTAATTCTCACGGGCCTGATAATGGTTATCAATCAGAAGTTTTTTATATCAGGATTTAAAGGAGTGATTCATAGAGCTCCGAATATGGATACGCTGGTAGCGCTTGGATCGATGGCATCATTTGCATACAGCGTGTATGCACTTTTTGCAATGAGTGCAAAATATGTCCAAGGGTTGCATGATGCAGCAGCCGCATATATGGAGGAATTCTATTTTGAATCCGCGGCAATGATTCTAACATTGATTACGGTTGGAAAGTTGCTTGAGTCAATTTCCAAAGGTAAAACCACGGATGCATTAAAGTCTCTGATGAAGCTGGCACCCAAGACTGCGACAGTCATTAAGGACGGAGAGGAACAGACAGTACCGATTGACAGTGTGCGTGTAGGAGATATTTTTGTGGTAAAACCCGGTTCACAGATACCTGTTGATGGTGTGGTGCGTGAAGGATTCAGCGCTGTTGATGAATCGGCTTTTACAGGTGAGAGTATTCCGGTTGAGAAAAATGCCGGCGACACTGTATCGGCTGCAACAATGAACCTAAACGGAAATATGGTGTGCGAGGCGACCAAAGTCGGCGAGGATACTTCTCTGGCAAAGGTCATTCAAATGGTGAGCGATGCAGCTGCCACGAAAGCACCCATTGCTAAAATAGCCGACAAGGTATCAGGCATATTTGTGCCGGCGGTAATAGCCATTGCAATAATCACTTTTGCGGTATGGATGATAATCGGTAAAGACTTCGGCTATTCACTGGCACGAGCAATATCTGTGCTGGTAATCAGTTGCCCGTGTGCGCTTGGATTGGCAACACCTGTGGCTATAATGGTCGGAAGTGGAGTGGGAGCGCGTAATGGCATTTTATTTAAGACGGCGGTTACTCTTGAACAGGTAGGCGCAGTACAGATAGTGGCATTAGACAAGACAGGAACCATCACTACAGGTAAAATGCAGGTTACTGATATAATTCCGGCAGATGGGGTTACCGAAGATGAACTGCTGACCTTGGCAGCAGCTCTCGAGATAAAAAGTGAACATCCCATATCACGTGCCATCACTTCATGTTATGAAGAAAAAGTGGGAAATACGGCATCGTTACCGGCAGCAGATGAATTTATGGCTGTGGCCGGTAACGGACTGACAGCTGTCGTTGGCTCGGCTATATTAAGTGATGATAGCGGCGAAGAAGATCACCATGAAAAATGTGCTGATTCAGGAAGTAATACTAAAAATAGAATCTACGGTGGTAATGCGGAGTATATCACTTCGTCTGTGGGAATCAGCCTAAAGGAAACCGAAACGGCTGCAAAAGAGCTTTCACGTAAAGGAAAGACTCCAATATATTTTGCATCGGATAGAAGATTGCTTGGAATGATAGCGGTGGCAGATACACTTAAGAATGATTCGGCAGAAGCAGTAAAACAGCTTAAGAATCTGGGCCTTAAAGTGGTGATGCTGACCGGTGATAATGAAATTACTGCGCATGCAATTGCGGATGAAATCGGTGTAGATGAGGTGGTGGCTTCGGTAAAGCCTGACGGTAAGGCTGAGGTGATTGCGTCGCTTACCAATATGGGTAAAGTAGCAATGGTAGGTGACGGAATAAATGATGCACCTGCATTGACCAAGGCAGACGTAGGAATTGCTATCGGCAGCGGAACGGATATAGCAATAGATGCCGCGGATATAGTATTGACCAAGAGTACCCTGACAGACGTGGCGGCAGCAATCAGAATCAGTCGTCATACTATCAGAAATATATATGAGAATCTGTTTTGGGCATTTGGCTACAATATCATAGGTATACCGCTGGCGGCCGGATGTTTTGCTGCTGCTTTTGGATGGTCAATGAATCCAATGTTTGGAGCAGCGGCCATGAGCGTGTCGAGTTTTCTCGTGGTGTCGAATGCATTGCGACTTAACACTATTAAGATTTATAATACTAAGCATGACAGACCGTTGAGAAAGTCGGTAAAAAGTTTAGAGAATATATCAGCAAATAATTTACCGGATATAGTTATTGAAAAGGAGATTAATAATACTATGAAGATTACAGTAAAAGGAATGATGTGCCCTC